>JBAPYC010000458.1:0-6076 GCA_049284535.1 Streptosporangiaceae bacterium | reverse complement strand
CTGGGGGCGGGAACGGGGCTGACCCCGCCGGCGGTCCGGCCCGGCGCCGCGGCCGCCGGTGGCGGACCTTCGCCAACGTGGGCCCGGTCGTGGGTGAGGCCATGCGCGGCAACGCAGTACTCCGCGCGTTCTCCGGCTACATGCTCTTCTTCCTGGCCTTCTACCTGCGCGGCAGCCACCTGGGCGTCTCGCACAACTTCGCGCTCGGCGCCCTGGTCGCCGCGGCAGCGGCCGGCGGGCTGGTCGCCATGGCGATCGGGTCCCTGGTCAAGGCGCGGGCCCCGCAGTTCATCCTGTTCGCCATGCTGACGCTGGCCCCGGTGGTCACGGCGGTGGGGGCGTGGTTCCCCACCCTGATCGCGCTCATCACGGTGGTGTTCACCTCGGCGCTGGCGGCCGGCCTGGCCAAACTGGCACTGGACTCCACCGTGCAGCGGGAGATTGGCGAGGAGATCCGTTCCTCGGCGTTCGCCGTGTCCGAGACGCTGAACCAGGTGGCTAACGTGGCGGGCAGCCTGGTCGGCGTGCTGGTCTCGATTCTGGACAACGGCCAGCTGGGCCTGGCCATCCCGGCCGCGGGCCTGACCGCCGCACTGATCGTCCTGGTGTCCCGGCGCAGGCGGCGCGTCCAGGACCAGCGGGTCGAGGAATCCGCGCCGCCGGGGAGCCCGCGGCCGCGCACGCGCACCACCTGACCGCCCGCGATCCGCGCTGCCAGCGCGCTCCGGAGGCAGGTACTGGCGCTCAGGGCTTACTGGCGCCTAGGGCTTACCGGCGCTCAGGGCTCGACGTCGTCGGCGACGGCCCGCAGCACGGTGGCGATCTTCTTAGCCTCGCGTGCGTCCGGGTGCTTACCGCGGCGGTAGATGTTGGACACGCCGTCGAGCAGCTTGATCAGATCCTCGACAATGACGATCATCTCGTCCGGCTTCTTGCGGGACTGCTTGGCCACGGCGACCGTGGGCGGCGGCTCGAGAATCCGCACCTGGAGCGCCTGTGCGCCCCGGCGCCCCTCGGCCACGCCGAATTCCACCCGCTGCCCCTGGCGCAGCGAGGTCGTCCCGGACGGCAACGCCGATGAATGCACGAAGACCTCGCCGCCATCGTCACGGGCCAGAAAACCGTACCCCTTGTCGGAGTCATACCACTTGACCTTGCCGGTAGGCACCGCGCAGACCTCACGTCAGTAGAGCTGAACACAACCAGCGATCTGGTGACCGACAGGATGCTATGGGCAGTTCTAAGGCTATCCGTCCGGACCACCGGATCGCAGCTTCGTTAACGCCGCCGGGCCCGCGGGCGGCCGCCGCCGTCCGCGGGCGGCCCCGCCCTTCGATCCTCCCCCGGCGGCTGGCGCCGGGCTGCGTCAGATGACGCACATGGCCGGGACATCTCCCGGACCTCCGGCTGGGCCTCGCGCGTCCGGACGGTGCTGGGACGGTACTACGGGCGAGGCCGGAACCCGGACTACGGGCGAGGCCGGAACCCGGAGCCGATCTTCCCCCCATGCGCAAGATCGCAATAGCCCTGTAACCAGGAGTATTCCCCGGATAACGCACAGGCGGCCCGGGGATACTCCCCGGGCCGCCTGGGTAATGCTGAGACTTCTGGTGATCAGAAGTCCATGTCACCGCCACCGCCGGGCGCGGCGGGGGCAGGGGTCTTCTCCGGCTTCTCCGCGATCACGGCCTCAGTCGTGAGGAAGAGGGCCGCGATCGAAGCCGCATTCTGCAGCGCCGACCGGGTGACCTTCGCGGGGTCGATGATGCCGGCCTTGAACATGTCGACATACTCACCGGTCGCCGCGTTCAGGCCCTGGCCGCCAGGCAGCGTCTTGACCTTCTCGACCACGACGCCGCCCTCAAGGCCGGCGTTCACCGCGATCTGCTTGAGCGGCTCCTCCAGCGCACGGCGCACGATCTGCGCGCCGGTCGCCTCGTCGCCCGACAGGTCGAGCTTGTCGAAGGCGCTGCGGCCGGCCTGCAGCAGCGCGACGCCACCGCCGGGCACGACACCCTCTTCAACCGCGGCCTTGGCGTTACGCACCGCGTCCTCGATGCGGTGCTTGCGCTCCTTGAGCTCGACCTCAGTGGCCGCTCCGGCCTTGATGACCGCGACGCCGCCGGCCAGCTTGGCCAGCCGCTCCTGCAGCTTCTCGCGGTCGTAGTCGGAGTCGGTGTTGTCGATCTCGGTGCGGATCTGGTTGACCCGGCCCGAGATCTGGTCGCCGTCGCCGGCACCGTCGACGATCGTGGTCTCGTCCTTGGTGACCACGACCTTGCGGGCCCGGCCGAGCACGTCGAGGTCGACGTTGTCCAGCTTGAGGCCGACTTCCTCGCTGATGACCTGGCCACCGGTCAGGATGGCGATGTCACCGAGCATGGCCTTGCGGCGGTCGCCGAAGCCGGGGGCCTTAACCGCCACCGACTTGAACAGGCCGCGCATCTTGTTCACGACCAGGGTCGCCAGGGCTTCGCCCTCGACGTCCTCGGCGATGATGACCAGGGCCTTGCCGGACTGCACGACCTTGTCGAGCAGCGGGAGCAGGTCCTTGTTCGCCGAGATCTTGGAGTTGACCACCAAGATGTACGGGTCGTCCAGGACCGCCTCGAGGCGCTCGGGGTCGGTGACGAAGTACGGCGCGATGTACCCCTTGTCGAAGCGCATGCCCTCGGTAAGCTCAAGCTCGAGCCCGAAGGTGTTGCTCTCCTCAACGGTGATGACGCCTTCCTTGCCCACCTTGTCCATGGCCTCGGCGATCATCTCGCCGATGGCCGTGTCGCCGGCCGAGATGGAGGCGGTGGAGGCGATTTGCTCCTTGGTCTCCACGTCCTTGGCGAGCTTGGACAGTTCCTCGCTCACCCGCTCGACAGCGGACTCGATGCCGCGCTTGAGCGACATCGGGTTGGCGCCCGCGGCGACGTTGCGCAGGCCCTCGCGCACCAGCGCCTGGGCCAGCACGGTGGCCGTCGTCGTGCCGTCACCGGCCACGTCGTCGGTCTTCTTTGCTACTTCCTTAACAAGCTCGGCGCCGATCTTCTCCCACGGGTCCTCGAGCTCGATCTCCTTGGCGATGGACACGCCATCGTTGGTGATCGTGGGGGCTCCCCACTTCTTCTCGAGTACCACGTTCCGGCCCTTAGGGCCGAGGGTTACCTTCACGGCGTCGGCGAGCTGGTTCATACCGCGCTCGAGGCCGCGCCTGGCGTCCTCGTCAAACGCGATCATCTTCGCTGCCATAGGCTCCAGTCCTCCGTGGCGTACGTGCGGATCGAGCCGACGCCCGCGACGGACGGCACTCGCACGGCATTCCCTTCCTGCCGCGAGAGTTACCTCATCGCCCCGAATCCCGCCAACATGCTGGCACTCGCGTGTGGAGAGTGCCAGCACCATGTTTAGCACTCTCATGGTGAGAGTGCAAACGCCAGCGGCGGGAGCCATCCGGCGACACGGGCAGCTGGCAGCGCGGCAGCGGGTGGATGGGTGCCAGTGAGTGCGATAGCACCACGGGAGAACGCGGGCGGGCACACATGCTGGCCCCGCTAAATTAGATCGGCCCGGCCCGTGAGGGCCGGGCCGTCCAGCTAAACCCGGCAGATCTGTGGTCCTGGGCGAACCCGGGGCCACGAGCGAACTTATGAGACCACGACGACCTTGTCGGCCTGTGCGCCCCGGTCGCTTTGCGTGATCTCGAACTCGACCCGTTGTCCCTCTTCGAGGGTTCGGTAACCATCCGACTGGATCGCCGAGAAGTGGACGAAAACGTCCTTGCCACCGTCGACGGCAATAAAGCCGTATCCCTTGTCTGGGTTAAACCACTTGACGGTGCCCTGAGCCATTCCAAACAACTCCCTAACTGCGCTCGGGCCTCGAGCCCCGCCCCTTGCAACCGCGGAACCCGTCGATCGCAAACCGGGTGGAAACGACTGAGCGCGCGTACGCCTCAACCCGTCCCCGTCCGACGGCGACCGGAACTGACCTTACCCCGTACGAGGCTTGCCTGGCGCCACTTAGCCACCAATTATGCCATCTGGGCCTTGTCCGCTCCCGTCTCCATAGCCCCACCGGCCACTGCGGGTATGACCGATACCCGCGCTCCCGCCGGCACTTCCGTGTCCAGGCCCTGGGCGAAACGTACGTCTTCGTCGCCCACGTAAACATTGACGAAACGGCGGAGCTTGCCGCCGTCGTCGACGATCCGGCCGCCCAGGCCCGGATATTCGGCGTCCAGGCCGGCGATGACCTCGCGGAGGGTGCCTTCCGCGGCCGCCACCTCGGCCGCGCCGCCGGTGTAGGACCGCAGAATGGTGGGAATGCGAACCTGCACTGTCACGACAATGCCTCTCTGGCTGTGCCTTTCTTGCTGAGCATGCTGAGCCCGGGCCGGGCGTATGAGGGGGCGCCCTGCTAGACGGTTTCCGGGTAACGTGCTTCGAATTCCTCCAGGGACGGCTTGATCGGGGCGGGCACCTCCAGCGCCTCCGCCACCGCGTCGAGCGTCTTCAGGCCGTCACCGGAGTTGATGATGACGGTCTCGGCCTCGGGGTCGAGCCGTCCGTCCTTCAGCAGCTTGCGCAGCACGCCGAGGGTGACGCCGCCCGCGGTCTCCGCGAAGATGCCCTCGGTCTGGGCCAGCAGCCGGATCGAGTCCACGATCTCGGGGTCGCTGACGTCGGCGATCGAGCCGCCGGTCCGCCGCACCACGTCCAGCACGTAGGGGCCGTCGGCCGGGTTGCCGATGGCCAGCGACTTGGCGATGGTGTCCGGCCGGACCGGCCGGACCACGTCGTAGCCGGCCGCGAACGCGGCCGACACCGGCGAGCAGCCGGTGGCCTGGGCACCGAACACCCGCCACGGGCTCTCGCTGACCAGGCCGAGCTGGGTCAGCTCGGTGAAGCCCTTGTCCACCTTGACCAGCTGCGCGCCGGAGGCGATCGGCACCACGACCTGCTCGGGCACCCGCCAGCCGAGCTGCTCGGCGATCTCGAAGGCGAGCGTCTTGGAGCCCTCGGCGTAGTAGGGCCGCACGTTGACGTTGACGAAGGCCCAGTCCGGGTGCTCGCCCGCGAGCTCGGACGCCAGCCGGTTCACATCGTCATAGGTGCCGTCAACGGTGATGAACGTGCCGCCGTAGACCGAGGTGGTGATGATCTTCGGCAGTTCCAGGTTGGCGGGCACCATGACCACCGACCTGATGCCGGCCCGTGCGGCCGCGGCGGCCACCGCGTTGGCCAGGTTGCCGGTCGACGGGCAGGCCAGCACCTTGAAGCCGAGTTCCGTGGCGGCGGCCAGGGCCACCGCGACGACCCGGTCCTTGAACGAGTGGGTCGGGTTGCCCCGGTCGTCCTTGACCCAGAGCCGGCGCATGCCGAGCTCGGCGGCCAGGTTGTCGGCGCGGATCAGCCGGGTGTAGCCGGGCTCGGTGGTCGGCCGCTGGGCGATGTCGGTGGGCACCGGGAGAAGCGAGGCGTACCGCCACATGTTCGGCGGCCCGGACTCAATGTCCGCCCGGGTCAGCTCCGGATAGTCGTAGCGGACCTCAAGCGGCCCGAAACACTCCTCACAGGCGTACAGCGCGCCGAGCTCGTAGGTCTTGCCGCACTCGCGACAGGACAGCCCGATGGCATGACCGAACCCGGAGTCCGAAGTAGAAGTTGATGTGCGTGTCGTTGCTGTGCTCACCGGCGAAGCCTTCCTTCCCCATCTTTCCCTGCGGTCACCTTGACCGCGGGCCGGACTTGGCACCAGGTCACGCGCCTCGCCTTCGTGACGGGCTCACATGCGTGATGGTTGCCGGGGCTTCACAGGGCCGATCCCTCCACCCCTCTGGATGAGCGTTATTCAGTTGTCCCAAACGAGATAACTATATCTCAGGCATATCGCCTGCTCCCGCCTGGGATGTCCGCACCTCAGGTGCACTAGCCTGCCGGGTTATGAAGCAGCGGGTGCTGGTGGCCTCCAATCGCGGTCCGGTCTCGTACGCCTACGGCGCCGACGGCGCCCTGGCCGGACGGCGCGGCGGTGGCGGCATGATCGCCGGGGTCATGTCCGGCCTGGCCGCGGTGGCGCCCGGGGC
>JBAPYC010000457.1:0-3430 GCA_049284535.1 Streptosporangiaceae bacterium | reverse complement strand
CGGCTGGACCGGCCGACGGTGGCGATCGGGCGGCGTCCCGATTTTTTCACCCCCAGCTCGTCTGCTGGTAGCTGTTGAGAGCCGGCGTCTTCCCGGCGCCAGCAGGAGGAGGCTGGTCAGTGAGGTTCGGCGTGGCAGTGATGGCGCTAGGTGCGTCTTTGGCGATTGTCAGCGCATCAGCTGTAACGGCGTACGCGGCACAGACGAGCGGTACGCCGACGGGAAACGACGTGTCGTACCCGCAATGCGGCAAAGCGCTCCCATTGGGGCAGGCATTCGGGATCGTCGGCGTGAACGACGGGCTTGCGAATAACACCAGCCCTTGCCTGACGGCAGAAATAAACTGGGCCAGGTCTTCATCCGGTACCACCAGCCAGCCGAAAGCGTCGCTTTACGTGAACACCGCAAATCCCGGCAATCTCGGCGTCGCCGACTGGCCAGCGAATAACAGCGACCCGGTAACCGGGAACCGTGTAACCGGCCCTTACGGCAACTGCACGGGCGGGGACAATCAGGCGTGCGCCTGGCAATACGGATGGGACATGGCCGACTTGGATGCACACATCCGCGGTGTCCCCACTCCTGGCAGCTACCGGTGGTGGCTCGATGCCGAGACGGCCAGCAGCTGGAAATCCAGCACCCAGAATAACCGCGCCGACCTGGAAGGCATGGTCGCTTACTTTCATAGCATCGGCGCTTCGGTCGGTGTCTACTCCCCGGCTGGGCAGTGGGCCCGCATCGCAGGTTCTGTCCCGCCTGGGAGCCCGCTGTACACGTTGCCGGACTGGCTACCGGGCGTCACGACGCTCTTGCAGGCCAAGGCAAACTGCGGCTCGGCTCCGTTGACCGGGGCAGGAACCATCGCAGTCACCCAGTGGACATCATCGACGGCTGACGGTGACTTCTCCTGCCGTTAAGTTCAGCATTCACCGGTATGCCGCATCATTTTCCGACGGGCACCTGAAGCGGGCAACGACCACCTCGCACACCGCCGAAAGGCAGCATTACCGGAGGCCCATAGGTGCCTCGTCGGCACCCTGAGCCAAAGGTTCCGCGATGCTCACCGGCCGTCGTTAATTCAAATGGGTGCGGCTCTTTTGAAGTGAGCTGATCACAAGGCGAGGCTCAGGTCGCCAGTAGTGGGTGCGCTGGCGTGCTTGCCGGAGTGATGGGCCGGGTAGTCGCCGAAGTCGCCGTCGGCTGGGAAAGGCTGGTCCTACCGCGCCGGGAAGCGTTCCCGGCGAACGGTCGCGCTCCGGCCCCTGATGCTCGTCCGCCGGAGCGCCGCGACCACGTCGTCGGCGGCTGACTCGGGAACCTCTACGAGGGAGAAACGATCGGCGATCTCGATCGCACCGATGTCCCTGCCGGAGAGGTACGACTGGCCGGTGATAGCACCCACAAGATCCTGCGGCCGGACTCCGGCGGAGCGGCCGGTGCCCACGAACAGGCGTGTTGTGCCCGCAGTCGCGCGGCGACCACGCCGCTGTTCACGGCCGGCGGGCGGCCACTGGTCACCTGCTTTGGGCTTTCGGCCGTCGCGGCGGTCGTCCGCCGGCGGCATTTCGACCGCAGGGATCTCTTCTTCCTCGCGAGGTGTTCCGCTCGCCTCGTGGGCCAGCTTGACCGCGGCGAGCGCCACCTCGAAGATGTCGAACTCCGCATCGAGCGGCCCGACAACAGCCCGGAAGGCATCGAGGTCGTCGTCTTTGAGCAGGCTCTCCCGGAGCGCGGTGCGCATCAGCTCCAAGCGCATGGCACGCAGCTGGGCGACGGTCGGCAGCTTCTCAATCGTGATCGGCCGCTTGGTCGCCCGTTCGATGGTCTTGACCATCCTGTGCTCGCGCGGCTCAACCAGGGTGATGGCGGTGCCTTCGCGGCCGGCCCGGCCAACGCGCCCGATGCGATGCACGTACGACTCCGGCGCGCTTGGCACGTCGTAGTTCACCACGTGCGTGAGCTGGTCGATGTCGAGACCGCGTGCGGCCACGTCGGTGGCCACGAGAAGGTCGATGGCCCGGCTGCGCAGCCGGGCCATGACCCGGTCGCGCTGCTTCTGATCCATGCCGCCGTGCAGCGCCTCAGCGCGATAGCCACGGCCGTTCAGGGACTCGGTGAGCTGGTCTACCTCATCCCTGGTACGGCAGAAGACGATCGTGGCCGTCGGCCTCTCCAGGTCAAGCACGCGACCGAGAGCGGCGGCCTTGTGCCCGCGCGGCACGAGGTAGGCAGTTTGCCGCACCAGCAATCCGTCGGCTGACGCCGACGCCCGGCGACCGAGTTCGACCCGCACCGGGTCGCGCAGGTGGCGGCGCACCATGCCGTCGATCCGCGGCGGGATCGTCGCCGAGAACAACGCGGTCTGCCGCGTCCCGGGGGTGCTGCCGAGGATCGCCTCGATTTCCTCGGCGAAACCCATGTCGAGCATCTCGTCCGCTTCATCGAGGACGAGGATCTCAAGGCCGCTCAGCTTCAGCGTTCCCCGGTTGATGTGGTCCAGCGCACGCCCTGGCGTCGCCACCACGACGTCGACGCCACGCTTGAGCGCCCCCAGCTGCCGGCCGATTGGCTCGCCGCCGTAAACCGGCAGGACACGCGCACCCATGTCGTGCCCGTAGGCGCGGATCGCCTCAGAGACCTGCACCGCGAGCTCGCGCGTCGGGACAAGCACCAGGGCGGCCGGCTCGGCCTGCCGGCCTTCGGTGAGTATCCGCTGGAGGATGGGAAGCGCGAAGGCGGCCGTCTTCCCCGTCCCGGTCGCTGCCTGCCCGACCAGGTCACGGCCCTCGAGCAGCGGCGGGATGGCGGCAAGCTGTATCGGTGTGGGCTCCTCATAACCAAGGCCCGAGAGCACGTGGCACAGTTCCGGGGCCAGCGTCAGGTCGGCGAAGCCGCTTGCACCTCCGCCGTTATCCTCGATCATGTACGACCACCTTGCTCCACAAACGCCTCTGACTCCCCACTGGTTCCTGCCCCCGGCCACGTTATGACAGCGCCGCCTGGACGAGGTCTCACTAAGCACGGCGATGACTTCCCCGCCCCCCGCTACGTCGCGGACATCGAGCTCGGCCGCCGTCGCGACGAATTACCGTCGCGACGGACATGACGTGAGCCGACGTCAACAGGTGGGCCGGCCCATGGCTAACTGCTGTCTACTGAACAGGCTTAGCCTGCCCTGGCTCAGGCGACGTGGGGCGGCCTGCGGACCCCTTCGGACCCTGGGTCTAGGCCGGTTCCCGACGCGACTTCCCCAGATCCCTGAAGGGACGCCCGCAACCTGGTTCCTGCGAGCGAGCAGACGACACGAACACACAAGGCAACTGCCACCGCATGGTAGAGCCGATCCGCCGCCCTGTTCATTCCCGCCCGCCGGCAGTTGCCGCTCGCCTATGCGGAAAACTCTGTCACGCATACGATCTTGGCATACACG
>JBAPYC010000456.1:0-1753 GCA_049284535.1 Streptosporangiaceae bacterium | reverse complement strand
GGCCAGGATGGCCTGGATGGAGGCTTCCGGCACGCCGGCATGCCGGGCCTCGGCCGTGTGCGCGTACACCTCGTAATCCGAGCGCCAGGCGGCCCCGACGGTGAGGATCGCAACCTGCTGGGCGTCGGCCGGGAGGTCGTAGCCCCGGATAGCCGCGGCCCATTCCCGCAGCGCCTGGCCGATGGCCGGCACGTACAGGAAGGAGCTGAACGGGCCGATCAGCCGCCCGTCCGGCAGCACCATCTCGAACCCGGCCTCCGCAGCGACCGCCCCGCGGGTGTCGGTCACCTGCTCGCGCAGCCGGGCCTGTTCCGGGTCGAGCTGGCTGGGGTCGAGCAGCGGCAGCCGCCCCCCGAGCCGGTCGTCATCGGCATGCGCACTGGTCATAGCGCGAGTATCGCAGCCCGCCATCACACCGGCCGAACGGGCGGCCCTCGACCTCACCCACCATTGCTGACGCCCAGCTAAGCGGACGCAAGTGGCTGCCGGACAGCCCGGCCCCGGCACCCAGCACCCAGCCCCCCCGGCGCCCAGCCCCAGGCACCCAGCCCCCGGCAGCCGCTCAGCCCGGCTCTGCCGGATGGCAGGTCACCAGCAGCAACGTGTCCAGCAGCCGCCACCAGTCCGGCTCGCCGAGCTCCCTGCCGGTCAGCGGAGCCAGCGTGGCTAGCGCGGTCACCAGCCGCGACGAGAGCTCGCCGGGATCGGCGCCCTGGGCCGCAGCCATCGCCCGCACCGCCCGCCGGAACCGGTCCGTGCGTCCCAGCCGGACCAGCGAGGCCGGCATCTCCGGCGCCAGCCTCGCCGCGTCCGGCTCGTCCTGCGATCCCGGTACCAGCGTGACCTCCAGCCGCATCCCCAGCGCCCCGGCCAGCCTGTTCAGGGCGGTCGTCGTCGGGTTGCCGCGGCCGTTCTCCAGGTTGGCGATGTAGGGGACGGACAGGCCCGCGTCGGTGGCCACCGAGGCGACGGTCCGCCCCTCGGCGGTGCGCCGGGCCCGCAGCTGGCGGCCGATCTCTGCTTGCTCCATACCCCTCCCGTCGGCCTCTCCTGTCTTGACAAGACAGTAATAGATAAACCTATTCTGACAGAATAGCCGAGACGATGGGCGGCGGTCATGCTCGAGGCTCTGCGGATACGGGACTTCCGGCTGATGTGGGCGGCCGGGCTGATCAACGCCTTCGGCTCGTGGCTGCTGACCATCGCCATCCCCGCTCATGTCCTGGAGGTCACCGGCTCGCTGCGGGACACTGGGCTTACCGTAGCGGCCGAGTATTTGCCGCTGCTGCTGCTCGGCCCGGTCGCCGGGGTCATCGCCGACCGGTACGACCGGCGCCGCCTGATGATCGCGGCCAACCTGATGTCCGCAGCCGCGGTGGCGTCCATGCTGGCTGGCACCGGGCCAAGCAGGTACTGGGTACTGTATGCCGCGCTGATCGCCGAGAACACCGGCAGCGTGCTGTACGCCCCGGCCGCCCAGGCCCGCATTCCGGCCATCGTTGGCACCGGGTCCGTGCTGAGCAGCGCTAACGCGCTGAACTCGTTCGGCGGCGGAACCGTGCGGCTGATCGGCGGCCCGCTCGGCGGGTTCCTGCTCACCCAGGTCGGCCTCACCGCTCTGATCGCCGCCGACGCCCTCAGCTACCTGCTCTCCGCAGCCGCCAACGCGGCCACCTCCCGGTCCGCCAGCGCGGCCACCTCCCGGTCCGCCCTCGCCGCCCCGCGCCGGACCCGGCTCGCGGACGTGGCCCGC
>JBAPYC010000455.1:0-1598 GCA_049284535.1 Streptosporangiaceae bacterium | reverse complement strand
GCCAGGCCACCAGCACGCGGTTGCACAGCTCCTGGCGCCGCCGCCGCGAGGCGTCGCGAATCGGCGACGGCCAGTGATGGACGACGATGTCGGCGCAGTAGACGATGGGCCAGCGCCGGGCGGTCAGGTCGTAGGCCAGCAGCTCTTCCTCGCCGCCGATGAACAGCAGCCAGAAGTACCCGCCGGACGCCAGGTAGGCCTCCCGCCGGGTCACGGCGGCGCAACCCAGGAAACCGAGCACCCGCGGCCCGGGCAATCCGTCCCGGGACAGCGGGCTGGCCGCCAGCACGGCGTTGAGCGGGTCAGGCGTGTCCAGCGGCCCGACCAGGGTGGCCCCGGTGACCAGGCCGACCCGTGGAGTGGTGTCCAGCAGCGTCACCGCCCGGGTCAGCGTGCCCGGCTCCCACCAGGAGTCGTCGTCGCTCAGGGCCACGTACCGGGTCCGGGCCCGGCGCACGGCGACGTTGCGGGCGCTGGCCCCCCGGTTACGCCGCAAGGCGACCAGCTCGACGTGCGGGAACCGCCGGCGTACGGCGGCCGGCGTGCCGTCCGTCGACGCGTTGTCAACGACGATGATGTCTGGTTGTTCCGGCAGGGCGCTCAGCCGCTCCAAGGTGGCGCACAAGCCGACGCGCCGGTTACGGGTGGCGATCACCACCGTGACCGCTTCGTTAGGCATATGCGGCGGGCTGCCCGCCGTGGCACGCCTCAAACCCGTCGTTTGCCCTGGCCGAAGCGGGGTAAAAGCTCGCGCGGACCGACCGACTGACCCGAGAGGGGACCGATGACGACCGAGCCGGCCGCCGCCCAGCCTGACCCGGTCTCGCTCGATTACGTGGTCGTGATCCCCACGCTCGGCCGTCCCTGCCTGCAGGACTGCCTGGATGCGCTGGCCGGCGCGGACGGGCCGCTGCCCCGGCAGGTGGTGCTGACCGACGATCGGCCCGACACCCCGGAACCGCTGCCGGTCCGGATCCCAGCGGTCCTCGCCGGCCGGACGGCGGTCGTGACCCTGGAGGGACGCGGCCCGGCCGCCGCCCGCAATGCCGGCTGGCGGGCGGCCGAACCCGCCGAGTGGGTGGCCTTCCTCGATGACGACGTGCGGGTTGGCCCGCACTGGCGCGCCGAGCTGCGGGCCGACCTGGCCGGCCAGCCGGCCGACGTGGCCGGCGTCCAGGGAGTGATCGAGGTACCGCTGCCGCCGGACCGTCGGCCCACCGACTGGGAGCGCGGCACGGCCGGCCTGGCCAGCGCGCGCTGGATCACCGCGGACCTGGCCTACCGTCGGCGCGCGCTGCTCGCCGCGGGCGGCTTTGACGAGCGGTTCCCGCGCGCCTTCCGGGAAGACGCCGATATCGCGCTGCGGCTGCTCGACCAGGGTTGGACCCTGCGCCGGGGCCAGCGGGTGACCGCCCACCCGGTCCGGCCCGCGTCCCGCTGGGCCAGCCTGAAGGCCCAGGCCGGCAACGCCGACGACGTGCTGATGACGCGGCTACACGGCCGCGGCTGGTACCAGCGGGCCGGGGGCGCCCCCGGGCGCCGCCGCTGGCATCTGCTGACCAGCGCTGCGCTGGGGCTGGCGGTGCTGGCCGGGACGG
>JBAPYC010000454.1:0-19331 GCA_049284535.1 Streptosporangiaceae bacterium | reverse complement strand
GGCCCCACGCCAACACCTACGACCTGACCCCCGACGGGCTGAAATTCGCCATCTTCTACACCAAGGTCCACGACCGGGTCCTGGCCCCGCTATTCGCCAGCGCGCAACCTCAGGCCCCGCCCCAGCTCCGCGCCGCGCTACGGACAATCGAGCAGCACATCGACCAGCGCATCGCCCGCTCCAGGCTGCCTATGGCAGCCTGACAAACTCAGCTCAACCGTCGGAGTCATCGACCCAAAGGGTCGCTAGGCGGCCATCAGCTCATGAGTCGTAGCCCATCCCGGCCACATCCAGGGCCCGCAGCCACAGGTTCCGGCGGCCGGCCTGGTGGTCGGCCCGGGCCAGCGACCAGCGCGTGGCCTGCACGCCCAGGTAGGCGAGCGGCTCGGGCGGGAACGGGACCGGCTTGGTCCGCACCATCTGCAGCTGGGTCAGGTCGGTCGGCTGCCCGGCGAGCAGGTCGAGCATGACCCGGGCGCCGAACCGGCTCGCGCCCACGCCCAGCCCGGTGTAGCCAAGCGCGTAGCCGACCCGGCCCTGGTGCGCGGTGCCGAAAAACGCGCAGAACCGGCTGCAGGTGTCGACGGCGCCGCCCCAGCGATGGCTGAAGCCGATCCCCTCCAGTTGGGGGAACGTGCCGAAGAAGTGCTCAGCCAGCGTGACGAAGGTGGCTGGGCGCTGGTCGTAGGAGCGGCGGACCGCGTGGCCGAAGTGGTAGATGGCGTCGTAGCCGCCCCACAGGATCCGGTTGTCGGCGGTCAGCCGGTAATAGTGGAACTGGTTGCCCGCGTCGGCGACCCCCTGGCGGTTCGCCCAGCCCACCGCGGCTCGCTGGGCGGGACTGAGCGGCTCGGTGACCAGCACGTAGTCATAGACGGGCACGATGTAGGGCCGCAGGCGGCGGACCAGCGCGGGGAAGGCGTTGGTGGCCAGCGCGATCCGCCGGGCCCGCAGCGTGCCGTCGCGCGTCCGTACCGTGACCCCGGCCGCATCGCTGGCCAGGCCGGTGGCCGGGGTGTGCTCGGCGATCCGGACGCCGATCCGCTCGCAGGCGGCGGCTAGTCCCCAGGCCAGCCTGGCCGGGTGCACGCCGGCCGACCCGTCCCGGTCCCACAGCCCGGCCCGGTAGGCGGGGGAGTTCACCTCGGCCCGCACCGCCGCCTCGTCCAGGAACGTCCCATCGCCGGTCGCGGCCGCCTCGCGCAGCGCGGATACCTGGTAGTCCTCGGTGGCCACGGTGAGGGACCCAGCCCGCTCGAAGTCGCAGTCGATGCCGTACTTGCCGACCGCGGCCTCGATCGCGTCCAGATTCTGGCGGCCGAGCCGCTGCAAGGTGCCGAACTCGGACCCGAACCGTTCCCGGCCGTTGTCCGCGCCGTGAGTCAGGCTGGCCTCGCAGAACCCGCCGTTGCGGCCGCTGGCCGCCCAGCCGACCCGCTGGCCCTCGATGAGCACCACGGACCGCCCGGGGTTGGCCTCCTTGGCCAGCAGCGCGGTCCACAACCCGGTGAATCCGCCGCCCACGACCACCAGATCGCAGGATGCCTCGCCGCGCAGCGGCTCGCGCGCGGGCGGTGCGTCCGGCCGGTCCAGCCAGAACGGCCGGGGCTCGGCCGCCATGACCAGCTGGGTCAGTTCGCCGCGCCGCGCGTCGTCAGCCGCCATAAGCTCAGACCGCGCGAACCGGGTTCGGCCATGACTCAGACCGCGGCGAAGGCGTCTTCAAGAATGCCCAGCCCCTCGTTGAGCAGGTCCTCGCCGATGACCAGCGGCGGCAAGAAGCGGATCACGTTGCCGAACGTACCGCAGGTCAGTGTGATCAGGCCGGCCTGGTGGCAGGCCCTGGAGACGGCCGCCGTCGTGGCTGGGTCCGGGTCGAGCGTCCCGGGCCTGGTCAGCTCGATGGCCAGCATCGCGCCGCGGCCACGTACCTCGGCGATGACCGGGTACTTCTCGGCCAGCCCGTGCAGCCGTGGCACCATGATGTCGGCGATCCGGCGCGCCTTGCCGGCCAGGTCCTCGGCGGCCATGGTCTCGATCGCCCCGAGCGCCGCCGCGCACGCCACCGGGTTCCCGCCGTACGTCCCGCCGAGACCGCCGACGTGCACCGAGTCCATGAGCTCTGCGCGGCCGGTCACCGCGGCCAGCGGGAGCCCGCCGGCGATGCCCTTGGCCGTTGTGACCAGGTCGGGCACGACGCTCTCGTGCTCGCAGGCGAACCAGTCGCCGGTGCGGCAGAACCCGGTCTGGATCTCATCGGCGATGAACACGATCCCGTGCTCGCGGCAGAAGTCGGCCAGCCCGGGCAGGAAGCCGTCGGGCGGCACCACGAACCCGCCCTCGCCCTGGATCGGCTCGATGATGACGGCGGCCACATTGTCCTCGCCCACCTGGGCGTGGATCAGGCTCTTGACCGTCTCCAGCGCGTCGGCCTCGCAGGCCTCGCGGCCGCCCGGCCAGCGCAGCGGGTAGGCCATCGGCATCCGGTAGACCTCACCCGCGAACGGCCCGAACTTGTCCTTATAGGGCATGTTCTTGGCGGTGAGCGCCATGGTCAGGTTGGTGCGCCCGTGGTACGCGTGGTCGAAGGCGACGACGGCCTGCCGGCCGGTGGCGTGCCGCGCGATCTTGACCGCGTTCTCCACCGCCTCCGCGCCCGAGTTGAACAGCGCGGATCGTTTCTCGTAGCTGCCGGGTGTGCGACGGGCCAGTTCCTCGCAGACCTCGACGTAACTTTCGTACGGGGTCACCATGAAGCAGGTGTGGGTGAACCTCGCCGCCTGCTCGGCGACCCGCGCCGCCACCCGCGGTGCCGCGTTGCCCACCGAGACCACGGCGATCCCGGCCCCGAAGTCGATCAGGGAGTTGCCGTCGACGTCCACGACCACGCCGCCGCCGGCGTCGGTGACGAAGACCGGGAGCACGTGACTGACCCCGCGGGCCACGGCGCTCTCACGGCGGGCCAGCAGCTCACGCGAGCGGGGCCCGGGAATCTCGGTGGCGAGATGTCTGCGTTGTGCGAGGCGGGCATCGCCCGGAACATCATCGGTCATGAAACAGACCATAAGTCATCTGGCCCTGCGGCTCTAGCCGTGGGCGCTGTACATCGGGGGCCGGGAGTCTAGGGTGGTGACCCGGACACCGGAGAGGACTGATTCGGACATGCGCCAGGACGATGAGCCGGACGCACGAGGGCTGTTCGGAGGCGTTTTCGCGCGCGGCCGGGTCGACGTGGGCGACATCGCCTGGCTGCAGGCGATGCTCGACACCGAGGCCGGGCTGGCCCGGGCCCTCGAGCGCGCCGGGCTGGCACCGGCCGGAGCAGGTGAAGCAGTCACGGCGGCGGCCCGGGCAGAAAATTTTGACCCGAACGAGCTGGGTCAGCTCGCCGCCCTGACCGGCAATCCTGTCCCCGGGCTGGCGCGGGCCCTGGCCCGCCGTGTCCCGAAGACGGCGACCGCGGCCGTGCATCAGGGCGCCACCAGCCAGGACATCATCGACACGGCGGCCATGCTGCTGGCCAAGCGGGCCGCCAGCGCGATCCTGGCCGACCTGGCCCGGGCCGCCGACGCCGCGGCCGGGCTGGCCGGCGCCCACCGGTCCACGATCATGATCGGCCGGACCCTGCTCCAGCAGGCCGTTCCGGTGACCTTCGGACTGGTCGCGGCCGGCTGGATGACTGGCCTCGACGAGGCGCGCGAGGGCCTGGCCACCGTACGCGCGCGGCGGCTGGCCGTGCAGTTCGGCGGCGCGGCAGGCACCCTCGCCTCGCTGGGCGAGAACGGTCCGCAGGTCGCGACCCTGCTCGCCACCGATCTCGGGCTGACTCTGCCCGCGCTGCCCTGGCACACCGACCGGCTGCGGATCATCGACGTCGGGTCGGCGCTGGCCCGGGTTACCGCGGCGCTAGGCAAGATAGCCCGGGACGTCACCCTGCTGGCCCAGTCCGAGGTCGGCGAGGTCAGCGAGGGCGGGGGAGCGCCCCCGGCTCAGGAATCCGGGCCGCAACCAGGCGCCTCGCCCCGCCGCGGCGGTTCGTCCGCGATGCCGAACAAGAACAACCCGGTCGCCTCCATCGCCATCCTCGGCTGTGCCAGGCAGATGCCCGGCCTGCTCGCGACCCTGGTCAGCTCCGCCGAACAGGAGCACCAGCGGGCGGCCGGAGCGTGGCATGCCGAGTGGGAACCGCTGACCGCCATGCTCCGGCTGGCCGGCTCGGCCGCGAGCTGGGGCGCCGGCCTGCTGTCTGATCTCGGCGTGGACAGCTCCCGGATGGCCGCCAACCTGAAGGCGACCAAGGGCCTGCCGCTGGCCGAGCACGTCGCCTCGCTGCTGGCCGGGGTGCTCGGCAGCACCCAGGCGCATGATCTGGTGGCGGAGGCGGCCACCCGCGCGGTGAGTGCCGGCCTGCCGATGCAGGACGTGCTGCTGTCCGTGTCCGGACTCGAAGAGCGGTTGTCGGCGGCTGGCATCACCGCCGAGCAGATCGAGTCGGCCCTCGAGCCGTCCGGCTACCTGGGGGCGGCCGACACGTTCGTGACCGCAGCTCTGCAGGCACACGAGGCACTGGAGGTGCCGAATGGATGACACGAATGGATGAGATGACCTGAATGGATGACCCACATGGATGACACGGAGCGGGCGGGCCACGGCATGACGGTCCGGCGGGAGGTGCTCGGCGACGAGCACGTCGACCGGGCGGTCGCGGCGACCACACCGTTCACCGCGCCGTTCCAGGACTTCATCACCCGCTACGCGTGGGGCGACATCTGGTCCCGGCCGGGACTGTCCCGCGCCGAGCGCAGCCTGGTCACGCTGGCGGTGCTGGCGGCCATGCAGCACGAAGGCGAGCTGGCCATGCATGTCCGCGCCGCGCTGCGCAACGGCCTCACACCCGAGCAGATCCGGGAGGTGCTGCTCCAGGTCGCGGTGTACGCCGGGGTCCCGGTCGCCAATCGCGCCTTCCCGATCGCGCAGCGCGTCCTGGCCGAGGCCGGGGCGGCCGGAGACGACCCGGAATAACCGGGCGTCCGACATGCGAACGCTTGTACTCATGGCGCCCGCTTAAGCGATATCGTTAGCGTAAGCAACCTACCGTGGGGAGATATGGCGGAGATCGTCTCACTCGCCGAGGCTGTGGCGCGGGCTATCGGTGACGGTGACGCCGTGGCGATGGAGGGTTTCACCCACCTGATTCCGTTCGCCGCCGGACACGAGGTGATCCGGCAGCGGCGCCGTGACCTGACCCTGATCCGGATGACCCCGGACCTGATCTACGACCAGCTCATCGGCGCGGGCTGTGTGCGCAAGCTGATCTTCTCCTGGGGCGGGAATCCCGGCGTCGGATCGCTGCACCGGTTCCGCGACGCCGTGGAGCACGGCTGGCCGGTGCCGCTGGAACTCCAGGAGCACAGCCACGCCGGGATGGCCAACCGTTATGTGGCCGGGGCATCCGGCCTCCCGTTCGCGGTCCTGCGCGGCTACAACGGAACTGGGCTGGAGACGCTTAATGGCGGCGCGGGCTCCGCGCCCTCCATCAAGCCCATCACCTGCCCCTTCACCGGCGAGACGCTGACCGCGGTCTCCGCTATCCGGCCCGATGTGGCCGTCATCCACGCCCAGCGGGCCGACCGGTTGGGCAACGTCCAGCTCTGGGGGATCACCGGCGTGCAGAAGGAGGCCGTGCTGGCGTCGGCGCGCTCGGTGGTCACCGTCGAGGAGATCACTGATGAGCTGGACCCGCGCCCAGGGGCCATCGTGCTGCCAGCCTGGACCGTGAGTTACGTGGCCCTGGTGCCGGGCGGGGCGCACCCGTCGTACGCGCTCGGCTACTCGGCCCGCGACAACGACTACTACGTGGCCTGGGACGCCATCGCCCGGGATCGCGAGACGTTCACACAGTGGCTGGATGAGCAGATCTACGCGGTGCCCGCGGGGCAGTCATGACCTCCGGCGCGAGCTATTCGGCGGACGAGATGATGACCGTGTCCGCGGCCCGGGCGCTGCGGGATGGCATGACCTGTTTCGTCGGCATCGGGCTGCCCAGCGCGGCCGCCAACCTGGCCCGGGCCACGCACGCGCCGGACCTGGTGCTGATCTACGAGTCGGGCACGATCGGGGCCAAGCCGTCCCAGCTGCCGCTCTCGATCGGCGACGGCATGCTGGCCGAGACGGCGGACGCGGTGATCAGCGTCCCCGAGATCTTCAACTACTGGCTGCAGCCCGGCCGCATCGACGTTGGCTTCCTCGGCGCGGCCCAGATCGACAAGTACGGCAACATCAACACCACCGCCATCGGCGGGGACTACCGCAACCCGAAGGTCCGCCTGCCGGGAGCGGGCGGGGCGCCGGAGATCGCTGCCTCCTGCCGTGAGGTGATCGTTGTGGTCAGGCAGAGTTCCCGGTCATTCATCGAGCGGGTCGACTTCGTCACCTCGGTCGGCTACGGATCCGGTCCCGGTGACCGGCAGCGACTCGGGCTCACCGGCGCCGGCCCGCAGAAGATCATCACCGACCTGGGCGTGCTGGAGCCCGACCCCCAGAGCCTCGAGTTCACCTTGACCGGCCTGTACCCGGGGATTACCGTCGCCGAGGTCAGGGAAAGGACCGGCTGGGACCTGGCCGTGGCCGACAAACCCGAGATCATCGCCGTGCCGTCCGCGGCCGAGCTTTCCGCGCTGCGCACCTTTGGCACCACGGATGCGAGGAGTACCCAATGACCACTGACGTATCGAGGTCCCTGGTGACGCCGGAGGCCGGCCAGCTGGTCCTGCCATCCTACGAGCGTCCCTCCGGCCTGCACCCGCCGCTGGACTTCGACCGATACCGGTCGACCGCGCTGCGCCACCCCAAGCAGCCGCTCGTGCTCCTGCCGCACCGGCTCACCGAGGTCACCGGCCCGCTGCTTGGCGACGAACTGATCGTCCCCACCGACTCCGACCTGACCACCCAGTACGCCGGCGAGCCGCAGGGGCAGCGGATCATCGTGACCGGCCGGGTGCTGGACTCCGGCGGCCGCCCGGTACCGGACACGCTGATCGAGATCTGGCAGACGAATGCGGCCGGGCGCTACCGGCACTGGCACGAGCACCACCCCGCGCCGCTCGATCCGAACTTCGGCGGGCTCGGCCGTGCCGTCACCGACGCGGGCGGCCGGTACCGGTTCATCACCATCCAGCCTGGCTCCTACCCGTGGGGGAACCATCACAACGCCTGGCGCCCGGCGCACATCCACTTCTCGCTGTTCGGCCGCGCCTTCACCCAGCGGCTGGTCACCCAGATGTACTTCCAGGGCGACCCGCTGCTCCCGCTCGACCCGATCTTCAACTCCGTGCCCGACGAGAAGGCCCGGCAGCGCATGGTCGCGAACTTCGACATCGAGCTGACCCAGCCCGAATGGGCCCTAGGTTACAACTGGGACATCGTGCTGCGCGGCCGCGACGCGACCGTGTTCGAGTAAGAGAGGAGACGTCACGTGGCCGGACTGACTCCATCCCAGACCGTGGGCCCGTACTTCGCGATGCGGCTGCCGTTCCAGGACGGGCCGTTCGTGGTGCCCGAGGGCAGCCCGGGTGCGGTCACCATCATCGGGCGGCTGTTTGACGGCGCCGGCGACATCATCCCGGACGGGCTGATCGAGACCTGGCAGGCCGATCCCGATGGGCGCTTCGCTCATCCTGACGATCCGCGGGGGCCCAGCCCCAGTGGTTACCGCACATTCCGCGGCTTCGGCCGGTGCCCCACCGCGGCGGACGGCTCCTACCGCATCGTCACGCTCAAGCCAGGCCCGCTGCCCACTGAAGACGGCGGCATCGAGGCACCGCACCTGAACGTCTCGGTCTTCGCCCGCGGCCTGCTGGACCGCGTGGTCACCCGGATGTACTTCCCGGACGAGCGGACCGCTAACGCCGCCGACCCGGTGCTGTGCTCCATTGACGAGCCCGGGCGCCGGGCCACCCTGGTCGCGGTGGCCGAGCCGGAAGGACACCTCAGGTTCGACATTCACCTGCAGGGCGGCCGGGAGACCGTCTTCTTCGATGTCTGACGTCCGCCTGGTGGCCTCGCTCGAGGGCCCGAAGACCGCACCGGTGGTCATCCTGGCCAACCCGATCGGCACCACCAGGGCGATCTGGGACGACCCGGCCAGGGTACTGGGGGAGAGGTTCCGGCTGCTCCGGTTCGAGCTGCGCGGTCACGGCGCGCCGGGTGCGCAGTCACCCGCCCCGCCCGGGGGCTATTCGCTGGCCGAGCTCGGCACCGACGTACTCGGCCTGATGCGTGAGCACGACGTGGCCAGCGCCGCCTACTGCGGCATCTCCCTGGGCGGGATGATCGGCCTGTGGCTCGCGGCCCACGCGCCCGAGCGGATCTCCTCGCTGGTCCTGTGCTGTACGGCCCTGGTCCCGATGCCGAGCAGGCAGGCGTGGCTGGACCGGGTGGAGGCGGTGCGCGCGGGCGGGATGGCCGCGATCAGCGAGATGATCCCGCCCCGCTGGTTCACCCCCAGCTTCATCGCCAGCGAGCCCGCGGCCGTCGCCTACGTCATGGACATGCTGAACAGCACCGACCCGGCCGGCTACGCCGGCTGCGGCGAAGCGATCGCCGGCATGGACCTGCGGCCCGCGCTGAGCGCGGTCAAGGCCCCCACGCTGGTCATCGCGGGGTCCGAGGACACCGCCGCGCCACCCTGGCAGGCCGCGCAGGCCGCGTCCGGGATCGCGGACTCCCGGCTGCGCGTCATTCGCGGGGCCTCACATCTTGCTCCGTACCAGGCCCCCGGTCCGGTCACCGCCGCCATCCTTGATCACCTGGGCCAGCCCGGGTCATAGCCACGAGCCTCTTGGAGGAGCCTTGCTGCCCTGGTCCGCAGACCTGGCCGGCCGTATCGAGGAGCATGTCGTCACCAGCGAGCTGCTGCGCGGCAACCCGCTCGGTGACCCGCACGAGCGCCCGCTGTGGGTCTATCTGCCGCCCGGCTATGACGACGAGCCGCAGCACGATTACCCCGCCGTCTACGTAATCCAGGGCTTCACCGGGAACGTGGCCATGTGGGCGAACCGGTCGCCCTGGCGGCAGCCCTTCCCCGAGAATGCGGATGCCCTGTTCGCCCGCGGTGAGGCGCCGCCGGCCATCGTGGTGTACGTCGACGCGTGGACTCGGTACGGCGGCAGCCAGTTCGTGGACTCGCCCGGCACCGGGCGGTACCACTCCTACCTGTGCGACGAAATTGTGCCCTGGGTGGACGCGCAGTACCGCACCCGGCCCGAGCCGGCCTCGCGGGCCATCATGGGCAAGTCCAGCGGCGGCTTCGGCGCGATGATCACGCCGATGCTCCGGCCGGACCTGTTCGGCGCGCTGGCCACGCACGCCGGCGACGCGCTCTACGAATACTGCTACATCCCCGGGTTCGCCACCGCCGTCCGGCAGCTGCGCCGCTATGACGGTGACATCTGGCGCTGGTGGGAGGACTTCACCTCCCGGGTCGCCTTCACCAGGGAAGAAGACATGTCGCTGGTCGGCCTGCTCGGGGTGGCGGCCTGCTTCTCCGCGCGCGCGGACGGCAGCGTGGATCTGCCGTTCGACCCGGCGACCGGTGTGATCCGGCCCGCCGTATGGCAGCGGTGGCTGGACTGGGACCCGGTGCGGATGGTGCCGGCCTACGCGGAGGCGCTGCGCGGGCTGCGGGCTATATGGGTGGATGCCGGGACAAGAGATGAATTTCACCTCGATGTGGGCGCCCAGGCATTCCGTGCCGCTCTCGCGGATATCGGCGTGGCCGATGAGGTAGTGCATTTCGAGCTCTTCGAGGCCGGGCACGGAGGCATCGACTACCGTTACCCCCTGTCTTTGGCCTGGCTGTGCCGCCAGATGACGTCGTAGGGCGCCCTGGAGCCGGGATTTACTAAGTAGAGGCTAAGACGCCGCCCGGCGGGCTGGCCGTCTGGTACGTTTCCCGGCGTATTGGTGAGCGGAGGCGAATTAAAAGGCGCCCCGAAACGCCCAGGAAAGCACTCATCTGCGAATGGAGAGTCCGTTATGCCCAAAAATGGGTGGGCGGCAGCTATTGGCCTGGCAAGTGCGGTATTGCTGCTATCCGCGTGCGGGGGATCATCGGCGAGTAGCTCAAGCGCCGCGCAGACCGCCCAGGCGGCAGCGGGCCAGCCGTCCAGCGCGGCGCTGGGCGGCATCCAGGCCGGCTCGACCGTGCTGATGGTCCAGAAGTCGGCACTCGGCTATGTGCTGGCCGAGGCCAACGGCCAGGTCGTGTACACCTACGCCAAGGACACCAAGGGCGCCGCGCCGACCTGCACCGGTTCCTGCGCCGACACCTGGAAGCCGGTAACCGGCAAGCCGCTGGCCAGCACGGCCACCAGCGGGCTGGGCACGCTTGGCACGGTCCCGGACAGCAATGGCGCCAGGCAGGTCACCTACGACGGCATGCCGCTGTACACCTACAGCGGCGCCAAGCCGCTCGTCACCGCGGGCGAGGGCGTCGGCGGGGTGTGGCACGTGATCAAGCTCTCGCAGAGCAACGTCGCGGGCAGCTGACCCCGGCTGTAACGCTCCGCAATCCCAGCCCGGACCTGGACGGGCCTGGTGCACAAGCTGCCGTTCCGAATGGAGAGAAAACCATGCGCAAGAGCGGGTGGGCTCCTGCTGCCGGGATCGGGTCCCTGGTGCTGCTGCTAACCGCGTGCGGGGGGCCGTCGAGTTCCACGTCGGCCGCCAGTTCCGCAACGAGTACGGTCCGGGCCAGTGAACCGGCCAGCGAATCGGCCAGCGAATCGGCCAGCGAATCGGCCAGTGCGCCAGCGACGGCCGCCTCGTCGGCCTCCTCGGCCGCGGCCGCCGCCACGAGCAGCAAGAAGGCCAGCAGCAAGAACGCCAGCACCGGCAACTCGCCCTCGTCGCCGGCGCCGAGGGCTAAGCCGCACAACCCGGCCGGTCCGCAGCCGAGCGGCGGCACGGTGGTGTACCCCAAGGCAGGCACCACCGTCATGATCGTCCAGCGCTCATCCGTCGGCTGGGTGATGGCCGAGGCCGATGGCCAGGTGGTGTACACCTACAGCCAGGACAAGAAGGGCGGCACCCCGGCCTGCACCGGTTCCTGCGCGAGCCAGCGGCCGCCGGCCACCGGGACGCCCAAGGCCGGGCCTGCCGACCGTTTCCCGGGCTCCTTCGGCGTGGTCAAGGGCTCCAAGGGCGTCGAGCAGATCACTTACGACGGTTACCCGCTCTACACCCTGGCCGGCGCCAGCCCGCTGACGGTCGGGGGAAATGGCGGCGACTGGCACGTGGTGCCGCTCTCCGGGAGCAACATCAGCGACTGACCCGCTCAGACCGCGCCTAGCGCCCGTACGCCGCCCGCAGCCGGGCCTCGGCCTCCGGTCCGGCCTGCACATGGTCGAGGCCGAGCAGGGCGGCGCCGATGACCGGCGGCACGTCGATCACCCGGATCTGCGCCGCCGGGGCGGCCTCGGCCAGCTGCCGGGCGATGCCGTCCATCAGCAGCGGGTTCCGCGCCGTCATGACCCCGCCGCCCAGGATCACCGGGGTGGTCAGGCCGGCCAAACCGAGCCGGCGCATCGCGGTGATCGCCATCACCGAGATCTCGCCGGCCAGCCGGTTCACCATGGTCAGCGCCACCTGGTCGTCCTCGGCCGCCGCGCGCAGCAGCACCGGCGCCAGGCCGGTCAGCTCGTCGTCGTCGATCTTGCCCTTGTGGATGCCGAGGGTCACATCCTCGACCCGCCGCACGCCGAAATGAGCGGGCACGTACCCGGCCAGCCGGGTCGCGGGCCCCCGTCCGTCCTCGGCGCGGATCGCGTGCCAGAGCACCTCGACGCCCAGGCCGTGACCGCCGCCCCAGTCGCCCGACACCGTGCCCAGCGCCAGGAACCGGGTGACCCGGCCATCTGGTGCCACCCCGACACAGTTGATCCCGGCGCCGCACACCACGGCTACACCCCAGTGCGGCGTGGCCGCGTCCGTGAGGCCGGCCCGCAAGATGGCGAAGGTGTCGTTCACGACAGTGACCGCCGGTGTCCAGCCGAGAGCCTCCAGCGCGGCGGCGTGCTCTGCCTCTTCTTCGGGCAGGTCGGCGTTGGCCAGGCAGGCCACCGTGTGCCGGGCAACGCCGGACGGCGCCGCACCCAATTGCCCAGCCGCCTGCCTGACCACGGCGTCCAGGACCAGCGCCACCCGGTCCACCCCGGTCTCGTGGGCGTTGATGCCGGGTCCGCGGGCCGAGGCGAGCAGGGTGCCGTCCCCGGCCACCAGGGCCACGTCGGTCTTGCTGTTGCCGCCGTCGATGGCCAGTACGGCGGGCGGGAGCGCGCCGGCGTCAGCCAAAGCCGCGGCCCTGTTCCGCGCCCAGGGCGAAGGCCAGCAGGGAGTCCGCGGTGTAGTCGTCGGCCGGCTCCACCGACGGCCAGGCGACCACGTTGTCCTCGTAGGCGGCGGTCTTGGTGTTGAAGGGCGCGAAGTTGCCCGCGCTGCAAGCGCGCATCCCGTCGACCGTGCCGAGCCCCGTGAAGTTGTCCGGGCTGCTCGGGCCGTCGGTGGTGGCGCCCAGCTGGATGTCGCCGTGGCCGGTGAGCGAGCCCGCCAGGTTGGCGATCTCGCTCTGCATGCAGTGCGGGTACACCGTTCCCGCGCCGACCACGAACGAGGTACCCCAGCCGTTCGCGCCGAGCGCGAAGTTCAGCTGCTGCTGCGCGAAGGCCTGGTAACGGTCCGGCCCGCCGTACTTGCGGTACAGGGCGTCGGTGATGTACAGGCCGAAGGCATGCGGCGAGGCGTCGGAGCTGCCCAGCTCGGTGCCGAGCGCGAACGGGTCGCCCTTGGCCTGCGCCTGGCCCGTGCGCAGCTGGGCGGCCATATCCGCCAGCAGCGCGGCCGGTGCGATCGGCTCGATCCCGGACTGCCGCATGGCCTGCAGCAGCTCGGCCTCGGCCACCGCGCCGTTGTCGTACAGGTTGAAGGTATCGCCGCCGGCGGGATGGCCCTGGGCGATGTAGGCCCGGGCCCAGGTGGCCGCGGTGGCCAGGTCCTGGCGGAGCCGGGCGGGCGGGGCACCGGTGGCCTCGTCGGCCAGCGCGAGCTCGGCCGCGCCCCACGCCATGTCGCTCTTCCACTCGGTGCCCGGATAGTAGTCGTGCGGGAACGCCGTGACGAGCTCGCCCACGCCGGTGGTCTTGGCCATGGCGTAGACACTGCGGGCCAGCGCCATCAGGTTCCGGGCCCGGGCCGGGTCCGAGCGGGCCGACAGCTGCGCGCCGAGCGCGAAGTCGGCGGCGAAGCGGCCCGCCAGGTCCGGGCTGACCTTCTGCCCGGCCGGCGCCGCCGGGAACACCGGCCGGTACTTGACGTAGTAGGCGCTCGGGCCGGGATTGCCGCCGGGCTTGACGTCCAGCTTGTCCTCAGCCTGGGGCAGGAACCAGAAGTTGTAGTCACCGGCGATGGTGTTGCTGGCGTTGCCGTTACCGATCCCGACCTGCGCGTACAGCACCTTGCGCTGGGGGTTCCACAGCTTGGTGATCCACTGCAGGCCGAAGTCCGCCTCGGGCTCGAGGGTGGGATACGAACCCGGGCCGTGCCTGCCCGATAGGTCCCGCGCCGCGATCAGCATCAGCGCGTCGGCGTAGCTGGCGGTGTAGGCGAACTTCTCATAACCCCCGCCCGCGTCGAACCAGCCGCCGGACACATCGACCGGGCCACCGGTCTTCTTCAGCGTGCCGATGAGGTTGTCGTCGCTGTCGTAGGCAGGATCGGCGTACACCTGCGCGTTCTCGTCGGTCAGGTTGGCGGCCTGACGGCCCAGGACGGCCGGATTGACGTCAGGCCCATCACGTTCGGACGTGAAATACCGAACGGCGTTGTCCACTAGCTGGCCGTACAATTGCGAGCCGCTGCCGATGGTGAACGCGGGCGAGGCGGCGGCCGCCGGCGCCAGGACCTTGACCTGGTACCGGCCGGGCGTGGTGAGACCGGAGAAGGTCAGCTGGTAAACAGCCCGGTAACCGGAGTTCCACGAGCCCACGTCGTCCGTGGACGTGCCCCGGTAGGCGACGCCGCCGGGCGTGATGACCTCGAACCGCACCCGGTCCACCGCGGCCGGGAGCATGACGTAGGCCACCTTGGGTGCGCCGGTCGCATACCCGACCTGGTTGACCCGGACCTGCGGGGCGGCCGTCGCGGCCGCTGCGGCGGCCGGGCCGGCCGCCGGGATGAGGACCGCCGGGAGGACCGCGGCGAACGTGGCCACGGCCAGCAGCGTCGTCCAGATACGGCTCATGTGTGCTCCTAAGCCCCTATGCTCCTAAGCCCCTGTGCTCCTAAGCCCACGGCAGGAACTGGGCGTTCTCCGCGAGCAGCCGGTCGGTGAGGCACTCGGCCTGATCCGCCTGGCCGACCAGCGGATGCGCCAGCAGCGCGTCGTACACCCGCTCCCGGCCGCCGCGCAAAGCGGCCTCCAGCGCGAGCTCCTCGTACGCGAAGGCGTGCGCGATCAGGCCGCGCAGCAGCGGCTCGACCGGCGCCGCGGGCACCGGCGCGGCGCCATCACGGCCGATCACCGCGGGCACCTCGATCACGGCGTCGTCGGGCAGGAACGGCAGCGTGCCATGATTCCAGGTGTTCACCACCTGCACGTCGCGCCGGTCGGCGGCCAGCGAGACGAGCAGGTCCACCGCGGCCTCGGAGTACCAGGCGCCGCCGCGCTGGGCCAGCTGAGGCGGCTTGACCTCCAGTGCCGGGTCGGCGTACAGCTCCAGCAGTTCGGTCTCGAGCCGGGCCACCTCCTCGGCGCGGGTCACGGCGCCGCGCTGCTGGGCGACCACGGCGTCGTGCGCGTAGTAATAGCGCAGGTAGTACGACGGCACCATGCCCAGATGCCGGAGGAACTCCGGCGGCAGCCCGGTGTGCGGCGCGATGTCGGCGGCATGCTTGGCCAGCAGCTCGGGCAGCACGTCCGTGCCGTCCACCATGACCGAACGTTCCCAGGTCAGGTGGTTCAGGCCGACGTGACCGAGGGATACCCGATCCGGCGTGACCCCGAGCATCGAGGCGAAGCCGCGCTGGAACCCGATGGCCACGTTGCACAGGCCGACGGCCCGGTGGCCCGCGGTCAGCAGCGCCCGGGTGACGATTCCCACGGGGTTGGTGAAGTCGATGATGAATGCGGAGGGCGAAGCCCGTCGCCTCGCCCGTTCGGCCAGATCGAGCACCACTGGCACGGTCCGGAGCGCCTTGGCCAGCCCCCCGGCCCCGGTCGTCTCCTGCCCGACGCAGCCGCAGTCCAGCGGCCAGGTCTCGTCGCGCTGCCGGGCCGCCTGCCCGCCGATCCGCAGCTGGAACAAGATCGCGTCCGCGCCGTCGGCGCCGTCGTCCAGGTCGTGCGTCCAGCGGACCTCGGCCGGATGGTCGTGGGCGGCCACGATCCGGGCCGAGACCGGCCCGACCACGGCCAGCCGGTCCGGATCGGGGTCGACCAGCACCAGCTCCTGCACCTCGGGCAGCAGGCGGCCGATGCCGTCGGCCAGCTCCGGCGTATAGGTGGACCCGCCGCCGATCACCGCGAGCTTCATGGCCGTCCCTTCACCATGGGGCCTTCACTTCCTCCGACGACTTCTGGGCGACGTGGCAGGCCACCTCGTGGGCGGGTCTCAGCTCGGCCAGCTCGGGCGTGACCTGCGCGCAGGTGTCGATCGCCAGCGGGCACCGCCAGCGGAACCGGCAGCCCGGCGTCGGGTCGATGACCCGCGGCGGCTCGCCCCGGTCCGTCTCGGCTTCGACCGACAGCGGCGCCTGCGGGTCGGGCACGGCGGACAGCAGCAGCTGGGTATAGGGGTGCCGGGGGTGGGAGAGCACATCCTCGATCGGGCCGGACTCGGCGATCTGCCCGGCGTACATGACGATCAGCCGGTTGGCCACGTACCGCGCGCTGGCGATGTCGTGGGTGATGTACAAGATGGAGACGCCCTCCTCGTCCCGCAGCTTGGCCATCAGGTTGAGCAGGCCGATCCGGATCGACACGTCCAGCATCGAGACCGGCTCGTCGGCCAGGATCAGCTTCGGCTTCATGGCCAGCGCCTGGGCGAACCCCACCCGCTGCCGCTGCCCGCCGCTGAGCTCGTACGGGTAGCGCTGCAGCATGTCGGGGCTCAGCCCGACCACCCCGAAGATCCGGGCCGCCTCCTCCTGCCGCTGCGCCTCCGACAGCTCCGGCCGGTGCAGCTTGAGGCTGCGCAGCATGCCGTGCGAGACCCGGAACACCGGGTTGATCGAGCTGAACGGGTCCTGGAACACCATCGGCACCAGGCTGCTGTAGCGCAGCCGCTCCCGCCGCGACTTTAGCTGCGACAGCGGCCTGCCCTCGAAGTAGATCTCGCCCGAGGTCGGCTTGTAGATCCGGGCCAGCACCCGGGCGATGGTGGACTTGCCGCTGCCGCTCTCCCCGGCCAGGGCCACGATCTCGCGCTCGGCGATGCCGATGCTGATGTCGTCCACGGCATGCAGCGTCCGCCGTGACAGCGCCCCGCCGATCTTGAAGTGCCGGCTCAGGTGCTCGGTCCGCAGCAGCTCGGTGCCGCCCTGGTCCTGGGCGGGGCGCGCGTCGTCGGCAGTCATGCGCTCAGGCTCCCGTCCTGCTGGCGCAGGCAGCGGACCAGCGTCGCGTCGAGCGGTTCCAGTTCCGGCGGCTGCTCGCGGCAGCGCTCGACCACGTACGGGCAGCGCGGGTGGAACCGGCAGCCGGTGGGCACCGCGGCCAGGTCGGGCGGGTTGCCAGGGATCCCCTTGAGCGGGACGCGGGGCCCGCGGATGGACGGGAACGCCTCGAGCAGGCCCTGGGTGTACGGGTGCAGCGGCCGGTCGAAGACCCGCCGGGTATCGCCGAGCTCGTCGACCTGGCCGGCGTACATGACCATCAGCCGGTCGGAGAAGTGGCTGATCAGCGACATGTCGTGGGTGACGAAGATGATGGCGAAGCCGAACGTCCGCTGCAGTTCCTTGATCTGCACCATCAGCGAACGCTGCGCCACCACGTCCAGGGCCGAGGTGGGCTCGTCCATGATGACCAGGTCCGGGGTCAGCAGCATGGCCATCGCGATCATGGCCCGCTGCCGCATGCCGCCGGAGAGCTGGTGCGGGTAGCTCTTCAGGTGCACCGGGTCGATGCCGACCATCCGCAGCACCTCGGCCGACCGGGCCGCGATCTGCTCGCCGGGTGGCTTGCCGTGGGCCCGCATCACGTCCTTGTACTGCGCGCCGATCGTCTTGACCGGGTTCAGTGCGTTCATCGCGCTCTGCATGACCACCGACATGTCCCGCCAGCGCACGGCGGACATCTGCCGGTCGGTCAGCCCGACCAGGTTCGTGCCGCCGAACCTGACCGTGCCGGCCGTGACCTCGGCCGGGGGCGAGAGCAGCTGGGCCACGGCGAACAGCAGGGTGGACTTGCCGCAGCCCGACTCGCCGACGATGCCGAGGAACTCGCCCCGGTCCACCGTGAACGACACGTCGTCCACGGCCCGGGCGTTGCCCCGGCTCAGGACGTAGTCGACCGACAGGCCCTCGACTTCAAGCACCGGCTGTTCAGGCACGCTGCTGCACACCTTTCTTCCGTGTTCTGCGCACCGGCCGCAGCGCCGGGTTCCCGATCTCGTCGAACGCGTAGTTGAGCAGGGCGAAGGCGGCCCCGAGGACGGCGATGCAGGCGCCCGGCGCGATGGCCCACAGCGGCTCGCCGGTCTGCAGGGCCGCGTTATTCTGCGCCCAGTACAAGGTGGTGCCCCAGCTCACCGTGTTCGGGTCGCCGAGGCCGATGAACTGCAGGCTGGAGGCGAACAGCACCGCGTACAGCGCGTTGGTCAGGAAGCTGGCCACGATCAGCGAGGTCATGGTGGGGATGACCTCGACCACGATGATGTACAGAGGTCGCTCGCCACGCACCCGCGCTGCCTCGAGGAAGTCCCGGTTGCGCAGCGTCAGGGCCTGGGAGCGCAGCTGGCGGGCGGTGTAGGACCAGCTGGTGACGGTGATGGCGATGATCAGCACCAGCGTGCCGCCGCCGTGCGCGTAGGCGGCGATGACGATGAGCAGCGGGAACAGCGGGATGACCAGGAGCACGTCCGTGACCACGCTCAGCGAGTTGTCCCATAGCCCGCCCAGGTAAGCGGCGGCGATCCCGATCAGGACCGCGATCCCGGTGGTGGCCAGCCCGACCACGAACGCGATGATCAGCACGTTCCTGGTGCCCCACACCAGCTGGGAGAACAGGTCCTGGCCGTAGTGGTTGGTGCCGAGCAGGTGGGCGGTCGAGATCCCCAGCGCCGCCGGATAGGCGTCCTGGGACGGGCTGTCGTGCGCGATGACCCCGGGGAACAGCGCGATCAGGATGAAGATGATCAGCAGGACGGTGCCGACCGTGGCCTTGTGGTTTGACCGGACGGCGCGGCCGATGCGGGCCAGCGCGTGGTCCGATCGTGCCTCGGAGGCGGGGGCCTCGGTCGTCGGGACGCTGGAAACGGGCATGGCCATGGCTATCGCGCCGCCCTCGTCCGCGGGTCCAGCAACGCGGTGAGAATGTCCGCGATCAGGATCGCGACCAGCACCGCCACCGTGATCAGCAGGAACAGGCCCTGCATGAGCGGGTAGTCCTCGCCGGACACGGCCTGCAGCAGCATGAAGCCCACGCCGGGATAGTTGAACACGTACTCGATCAGGATCGCGCCGCTGACCACAAAGCCCAGCGACATGGCGAAGCCGGTCAGGTTGGGCAGGATCGCGTTGCGGGCCGCGTAGTCGAACATGATCCGGCGGTTGGGCAGCCCCTTGGCCCGGGCCATCCGCACGTAGTCCTCGGCCAGCGTGGTGATCATCGTGTTCCGCATGGTCAGGATCCAGGTCCCGATCGTGGCGATGAGCAGCGAGACGGCCGGCAGGAAGGCGTGGTTGATCACGTCCTCGATGAAGGTCAGGTTGAGCCCGGGGGAGTCGGTGGTGACGTAGTAGCCGCCCTGGCTGGGGAACCAGTGCAGCGTGAGGCCGAAGATCAGCACCAGCACCATGGCTATCCAGAAATACGGGATGGCCGAGGTGATCACGAAGGTCGGCGGCACGATGCTGTCCAGCTTGCTGCCGCGGCGCCAGGCCGACACGATGCCCAGGCCCGTGCCCAGACCGAAGGCCAGGACGGTGGTGATGCCGATCAGGCCGAAGGTCCACCAGATCGCGCTGCCGATAACCGAGGTGACCGACGCCGGGTATTCGCTCAGCGAGGTCCCCAGGTTGCCGGTCAGGATCTGGTGCAGGTAACCGAAGTACTGGCT
>JBAPYC010000453.1:0-1772 GCA_049284535.1 Streptosporangiaceae bacterium | reverse complement strand
GCCTGCCGCACTGGAGGACCTGGCCGTCGTGCTAGCCGAGCGCGGAAACGCCGAGGACGCGCGGGCCGCGCTGAACGAGGCCGTCGGTCTGTACGAGGGAATGCAGGCCCGGTGGGATATCCGGCGGGCCGAGAGCCGGCTACGCCCGCACGGCATCAAGCGGGGCGTCCGCGGACGGCGTGCGCCGCGCCCTATGACGGGCTGGGAGGCGCTCACTCCGACCGAGGTCAAGATCGCCGCCCTGGTCGCCAGAGGCGACTCGACGTCGGACATCGCCCGCAGCATGTTCTTGTCCCGGCGAACCGTGCAAACCTACATCTCCCACATCCTGGTAAAGCTCGAAGCCAAGAGCCGGGTAGACATCGTCCGCGAGGCGCTGCGCAAGGGCGTCTCGCCCTAGCGGTGTCGTTATCGCCGCCCGGCGAAAGTATCGTCACATGACCACTGTCTGCGGCCCGTTCTAGCAGTTTCATACTCGTATGGCCCCTCCAGAGACCACCGTGCCGGTGCCGGAGCCGCCCAGCAGCAGACTCTATGGTCGCGGCGCCGGATACCAGGCCCGGCCGATGGGCGCAAAGCTGCTGACGCGGCAGTCCGGCGGTGTCGCCACGCCGGGCGCCGGCATCAAGGGCACCACCATGGCGGGCGGTCCGTCCGGTCCGGTCAGCGCTGGCTGCCCGTCTGCGGCGCTGGTGGGCCGGCCGGTTGACGCCGTAGAGAGATCTATGGATCTGCGGCTGTCCGCGGGCGGCCTGGGCCGTTACGTAGTGATCACCATCGGCGGGGAACTCGATATGACAGCGGCGCCAGAGCTGGCTGAGTACCTCACCGCGGTGCTGGGCCGGCAGGCCGGCCAGGACGTCATCCTTGACGTGCGGGGGGTCAGCTTCGCGGACGTCGCTGGGCTGCGGGCGCTGCTGGCCGCTGACTGCACGGTCAAGGACAGCGGCGGGTCACTACGGCTGGCAGGCGCACCCCGCCAGCTGAGGAGGGTGCTTGCTATCTCCGGGCTGACCGAGCGTCTGGCCAGCTACCCCAGCACCTATGCCGCATCCGCCTGGCTGCCTATCCCGGCAGCCGGCCCTGATCCGGAGCCCTGTGCCGGGCCCGGGCAGGCACCCCGTCCTTCCCGGCCGGGCGGCCCAGACGACCTGATGCGGCCACGGGCATGACACTATCCACGCCGTCCGCAGGGGCGTCGGCGTCCTCAGTCAGCTGGATGTCACGAGGAGCCTGCCAGGGCGAGGACCCTGTGCTGTTCTTCCCGATCTCGGCCAAAGGCAGCGCTGGCCGTCGTTGCGCGAAGCGAGGCCAGCGGCGGCCGCGGCTAGACCATCATCTCGTTCACATAATCCGGAGGCTCCGGCCTGGCAGCAGAACAACCTGCCCAACTGCAGAAAGAATGCCCATGCTAGTTTCCGGCGTATTCGAATGATGACGCGGCGCGATCTTCGCAGACAGCAGACGATCGACGACATCAAGGACACGGCACGCCACCAGCTCGCCAATGGAGGGCCAGCCGGGATCTCCTTGCGCGGCATCGCCCGGCACCTGGCCATGACGGCGCCCGCCGTGCACTACTACTTTCCCAGCCGTCAGGCTCTGCTCGATGCCCTGATCATCGACGGGTTTACCTCGCTGGCCGGGGCCCTGCGGGCTGCCCGCGGGGGGCCAGGTGCGCGCCTGCCGGGTGGGCAGTGGCTCGCCCTATGCCGGGCCCACCGGGCCTGGGCCCTGGATCACCAGGCGGAGTACCTGCTGCTGTACGGGCA
>JBAPYC010000452.1:0-16881 GCA_049284535.1 Streptosporangiaceae bacterium | reverse complement strand
CCGCACATCACGATCAGCCCGGGGCCCACGATGGCCAGCAGCGTCTTGAGCTTGGCGGACAAGCCGGCCCGCGGCGAGAAGTCGTCGGCTCCGATGGTGCCGAGCGCGCCGCGGATGTCGCCGACGTGGGCGTCGTCGAGGGCGGCGGTGCGAATGGTGGTGGCCATGGTGAACACCCCTTTCACGTCACGAAAACGGACGGGAACAGGGGGCACACGCCGGCCCGCCCTGGACTGAGGCAGGCAGGATCTGAAGCGCTAAGGCAATTAAGGACCCAAAGGGTCGCTAGGCGGCTCGGCGTGTGCCCGGGACAAAATGGGACAGCAGCGAGGAGGGCCAACTTCGGCCCGGACTATCAGAGTCCATCGCGTGCCTCCCTTCTGCCGCGGCGCACGGGGGCGCCCAGCCAGGCCCGGCCGCTGAGGGCGGCGGGCAACCTTCGCGTGACACCTCAGGCAACACTGGCCAGGGGCAAAGAAATCCCCGGCGGCACCTCTCTCGTAAGAGCTTTGGCACTCCACGGCGTATTGCGATCTCCGGCGCCAGGCCGGTCCCGCGATCGCCAGCCACTTGGCCTCACCCCTTAAGCCGGGGAGAGGTGTCCTGATCCGGAGCGTCTCTCGACGGTTGGGATCAGTGGCCTATGTCCGTGAAGACGCCTCACCGAACGAGGTGTCCCGTTTTCAACCAGATCAAGAATGCCCGGAGTGAAAGCTGACTGTCAATTCAGGACTGGTGTCTGTCGCCGTGATTATGCTCACGGTCAGAGCGTGATCGTCACCGTGGCCGGTCCGGGCCGGTGGCCGGCCGAGGGCCGGGCGCCCGGGTACAGCAGGGTGGCCCGGGTGAAGCGCTGCTCGCCGGGACGGACCGTGGCGCTGCCCCAGAAGATCACGTCCACCGGATAGCTGCGGAAATGCCCGCTCGCGCAGTCCGGCACGCAGTCGTTCTCCTTCTGCACGCCGGTGGCGCTGGCCAGCCCGGGGCCCCAGCTCCTCCAGGACAGCGCGGTGAGGTAATCGTTGGCGTCGGCGCAGGCCAGCACGTAGCTGCCCGGCCGCGCCTGCGCCCGGCCCTGGCAGTTCAGGACCACGGTGGACTGGGAGTACCAGCTGGCGCCCGTGTCCCGGGCCGCCTGCGCCCCGGATGCGGGCGCCGCCGACGCCGCCTGGCTCACGCCCAGGCCAAGGGCGGAAATGGAGATCGCCGTGGCGATCATCGGGACCAGGCGTCTCCGCTTCATGCGCTTGCCTCGTTACTCTCGGTGGTTACGGCCAACGTCCAACAACCAGCGCCCAACAGCCCAACGTCAATGAGACGCCTAGCGTAGTCGCATGGTTGCCAAAAGTAGCGGACTTCACACAGAGTAACCGATGTTCGCCAGGCGGCGCTGCCGGCGCTAGGGCGTGTCTTGTAGATCATGGTGGGTCGCGGAGCCAGATCCGGATCGAGGCGATATCGACGGTGCCCTGGTATATGCGGCCGCGTTTGTCATAGCGGGTCGCGACGGCCCGGAACTGCTTGAGCTGGCAAAGCAGCGCTCGACGGTGTTGCGTTCCTTATATCGTGCGGGATCGAAGGCGGGCGGGCGTCCGCCTTCCCGGCCGCGGTTACGTCGATGAGCCTTCTGATCTTCCTTGACCGGAATGACGGCCGTGATGCCGCGCCGGCGCAGGTAAGCGCGGTTCGCAGCCGAGGAGTACGCCTTATCGCCCATCGCGGCACCGGGCCGGACGCGGGGCCGTCCCGCACCGCGGCGGGTGATGCGCAGCTGATCCAGCAGCGGGATGAACCGCGGGCAGTCCCCCTGCTGGCCCGGGGTCAAGATGCTGGTGAGCGGTCGGCAGCGCCGGTCCGCGAGCAGGTGAATCTTGGTGCTCAGCCCGCCCCGTGACCGGCCCAGCGCCTCCCGGCCCCCGCCGCCCGGCAGATTTTGTCATTCGCTAGTGCCCCCTGTGCTGTCGCCAGCCACGGGGGTCTTGCGTGCCCCGGCCGCGTGCTGATGGGCGCGGACCACGGTGGAATCGACGCTCACCGTCCACTGGCTGCCTTCGGCCTCATCGCAGCCAGCCCGCAGCGCGTCCAGGATCCGCTCCCAGGTCCCGTCCAGCGACCAGCGGCGATGCCGGCCATAAACGGTCTTCCAGTTCCCGTACCGTCCCGGCAGATCCCGCCACAGGCACCCGGTCCGGGTCCGGAACAAAATCCCGCTGATCACCACCCGGTGATCACGCCACCGGTGCCCTTGCCGGGGATGCCCTGGCAGCAACGGCACCAGCCGGCCCCATTCCTCATCAGTCAGATCATGACGATCCGGTCCATCATCCACCGGAATGATCTGCACCAAGAGCGCACCAAGATCTACAAGACAGGCCCTAGTTGTGCAAGCTGCATAATTGCAGCCCTCGGACCGTTCGCGCGCATGCGACGTCGGCTATGACCACGGGTGCCACCTAAACGCCACCGAGCCGCCACGCCGATAGGTGAGGCTAGCGCTGCACCGCCCGAGACCAGGAAAGGGACAGTGAATGAAGAGAGCAGCAAAACTCATCATGATGGCCATGACCACGACGGCACTTCTGGCCGGTACTCCGGCCGCGTTTGCCGCCACCGCGACGGCCGGCCGGCCCACCACGCTGACCACGCCGGATGCGTTCAAGTGGCTGAAATATGGCCCCTATCCGACGCAGCACGCATGCAAGGTCGAAGGTGATCAAATCATCTTTAAGGAGAATTCCTCCTACATCTTCAAGTGCGTCGAGCAGACCAAAGGCGACTACTTCATCTGGGAACTCTACATAGGGGTTCCTGAATAGCGTACTGCACATAATGCCAAGGAGGAAAAGCGAATGAAGCTTGCGCGAAAACTTGTCATCACAGCCGTCGCCGCTACCGCGCTCCTGACCGGAACATCGACAGCGCTGGCCGCTACCTCATCGGCCGCCGCGGCCAACGGCGCTCCGGTGACCGGCTCATCCCTGGCACCACAGATCAAGTGGCTGCCCTGGGACCCCTATTCCACGTTGCACGCATGCAACGCCGAGGGCGACCATCTCATCTTTGGGGAGGACATCCAGACCTTCAAATGCGTCGAGCAGACCCGTGGCGACTACTTCGTGTGGGAGCTCTACGTCGTGCTGGGTCACCCGCCGGGCAGTTAAGCCTCGTGTCGCTCCGGCCCGGGCGGCTAGAACCGTCTGGCCCGGATTCATGCTCTTGCGCCGGTGCGCTTACGTAGCCTTATGTGGCGTTTGGCTAGGACCGCGCCGGGGGAGCACGGATGGTGTGGGCCAGGGACTTTGGGTCGGCTTGCTGGGGCCGCTCTGCGTGCGCCGCGACGACGCCGAAGTGCTCGTGCCCGCAGCCAGGCAGCGGGCGGTACTCGGGGTCCTGGCCACGCGGGCCGGACAGGTCGTGTCCTTCGACGAGCTGGCCGAGCTGATCTGGGACGGAGCGCCGCCGGCCGGCGTGCGGTGTACGGTGCGCGGCTACGTCAAGCGGCTCCGGCAGATACTGGGGCCGGGGCTGGCCGGGCGAGTAGTTACCAGGGAGCCCGGTTACCTGCTCGAGGTCGCGGCCGGCGAGCTGGATTTGCTGCTCTTCAACCGGCTCTGCGCCGATGGAGGCGCGGCGGCGCGGGCCGGGGCGTGGCCGTCGACCGAACAACTGCTTGATGACGCGCTACGCCTGTGGCGGGGTGAGCCGCTGGCCGACGTGGCTTCCGAGTCGCTGCGCAGCATCGTGCTGCCGCCACTCCAGGCACAGCGGCTGCAGGCCATCGAGTTGCGTGCTCAGGCCGGGCTGGCTCTCGGGCGGCATGGCGAACTGGTCGCCGAGCTGACCGCGCTGGTTGCGGCCTATCCGCTGCGGGAGCGGTTCTGGGCGCAGCTTATGCTGGCCCTGTACCGATGCGGCAGGCAGGGTGAGGCGCTGGCTGCCTACCAGCGGGCCTGGCGCATGCTGGACGCCGAGCTCGGCGTCGAGCCCGGCGCGGAACTACGCCAGCTCCACCAGCGCATCTTGTCCGCGGAGCCTGCCCTGATCCCGGCCTCGCCGCTGCAGGAAGCCGCCGATGCCCGCGCCGACGCCGGGGGGATCGTGACCGCAGGTGCGGCCACTGCGGCGGAACCCGGCGTGGTCCTGCCGCGCCAGCTACCGGCCGCTCCGCCGGACTACGTCGGCCGGGTGGCCGAACTGGCCGCCCTCGACGAGCAGGCCGGGCTGACCCGAACCGGCCGCGGGACGCTCGTGATCTTGGTCATCGACGGCGGCGCGGGGGTCGGCAAAACCGCGCTGGCCGTGCACTGGGCGCACCGGGCAGCCGATCATTTTCCCGACGGCCAGCTCTACCTGAACCTGCGCGGTTTTGATCCGGCTGAGACGCCGACCGACCCGGCCGAGGCGCTGCGCGGCTTCCTTGAGGCACTTCACTTTCCTGCCGAGCAGATACCCGGCACCCTGGCGGGGCAGGCTGCGCTGTATCGCAGCCTGGTCGCGGGCCGACGGATACTCGTCGTCCTCGACAATGCCCGCAACGCCGAGCAGCTCAGGCCGCTACTGCCCGGCTCGCCTGGCTGCCTGGTCCTGGTGACCAGCCGCACCAAGCTCACCGGTTTGGTCGCCGCGCAAGGCGCACATCCGATCAGCCTTGACGTGCTTAGCCAAGACGAAGCCGTGGAGCTGCTGTCCCGGCGCATCGGGTTGCACCGAGTGGCGCTTGAGCCCGCCGCGACCGGCGAGCTAGCCAGAATCTGCGCGCGGCTTCCGCTCGCCCTCACCATTGCCGCCGCCCGTACCATCACCCGCCCCGACCGCCCGCTGGCCGCGCTCGCCGACGAGCTGCGGGACATCCGGCGGCGGCTCGACGAGCTGGAAATAAGCGATACGGCCACCAGCGTCCGGGCGGTCTTCTCCTGGTCGTACCAGAAGCTGACCGCTCCCGCCGCAGAGATGTTCCGGCTGCTCGGCGTGCATCCCGGACCAGACATAACCGTTCCCGGCGCCGCGAGCCTGGCCGGCGTCCCGTCCGATCATGCCCGCCGGGCGCTGGCCGAGCTGGCCGACGCGCACCTAATGACCGAGGACGCCTCCGGCCGGTTCGCCCTCCACGACCTGCTGCGTGCCTACGCGGCGGATCAGGCGCGCGCCCGTGACAGCGACGCGAGCCGCCGGACGGCGATGCACCGCGTCTTCGACCATTACCTGCATACGGCGCACGCCGCGGCCCACCTGCTCGCCCCGCGCCGGAAACCTATCGGCCTTGACCCGCTCCAGCCTGGGGTGGCACCCGAGCACCTGGCTAGCCCCGATGGTGCGCTGGCGTGGTTCGAAGCTGAGCGCTCAGTGCTGCTGGCGGCGATCGCCGCCGCCGCAGAGACAGGATCGGACGTCTATGCCTGGCAGCTTCCCTGGGCGCTGGCCGTGTTCTTGGACCGGCTCGGCCACTGGAACGACTACGCCACCACGCAGCGCATCGCGCTCGCGGCGGCCCAGCGGCTCGGTGACCGCAGAGGCCAGGCGCATGCCCACCATGAACTCGGTCACGCCCATGTCAACCTGGGCCGGTACGAGCAGGCTCATGATCACCTCATCCGGGCTCTGGAGCTGCACGGGGAGCTTGACGACCGGGCCGGGGAAGCCCGGGCGCATCTCGATCTCTCCGGGCTGCTCTCGGCGCAGGACCGTTACCGCGAGGCCATCGGTCACGACCGGCATGGTCTGCGGCTGTTCCGGGCCGCGGGGGACGACCATGGAGTGGCCAGGGCCTTGAACAGTCTCGGCTGGGACCTCGCCCACTACGGCGAGAACTGGCTATCGGCCATCACCTACTGCGAGCAGGCTCGGCGGCTACTCCATGACCTGGACGATCGCTACGGACTGTCCGCCGTGTCCCACAGCCTCGGCTATGCGCACTACAGAGCCGGGCACCACGACGAGGCCGTTGCCTGCTACCAGCACACGCTCGATCTGATTAAGGCATCAGACGATCCCTACCGGGTTGCGGAGACCCTTTCCTCTCTCGGAGAAGCCCACCGGGCGGCAGGTCATGCGGCGATGGCCCGGGCCGCGTGGGAACGAGCCCTGTCCATCTTTGACGACATGCATCACCCCGACGCCGGCCACCTCCGCGTCAAGCTCGACGAGCTCGCGGCGCCACGCGAGCTGTTCGACTTGAGCTGAGCGAGCTGGAGGGCGCCAGACTCACCGGTTGATAGGGGAAGGGGCGGGCCGTAGGGTGACCCTGAGATGGACGAGAACCTGGCCGCACAGGCCTAGCTACTTCGACCTGAAGAAGTCGGAGGGCTGAGTTCGGGCGAGGGGGCGGGGTGCAGGCGGACCAGCCGGCCACATTCCTCATCAGTCAGATCATGACGATCCGGTCCATCAGCCACCCGGAATGATCTACACCAAGAGCGCACCAAGATCTACAAGACACGCCCTAGTCGCGAGGGGCGACCGGGATGCCGAGGCCGGGCAGGATCTGGGCGGCCGGGAGCGCCGCGAGCACGGAGCCAGGAAGCCGCAGCTTGGAGCCGCGGATGCCGGAGCCGATCACCACCGAGGCGGTCTTGGCCACCGCCTCGTCGACCAGGACCGGCCAGGCTGCGGGCAGGCCGACGGCGGTAATACCGCCGTACTCCATCCCGGTGGCGGCCGTGACCGCGTCCACCGGCGCGAAGGAGGCCTTGCGCACGTCGAGGTGCCGCCGCACCAGGCCGTTGACGTCGGCCCGGGTGGTGGCGGCCACCATGGCTGCCGCGTAGCTGGTCTCGCCGCCGCGCCGGCCGGCGATGACGACGCAGTTGGCCGATTCGGCCAGCGAGACGCCGTAGCGCTCGCAGAAGGCAGCGGTGTCGGCCAGCGCCGGGTCGATCCCGGCCACCTCGACCTGGTCGGCGCTGGGCAGTTCCCGCAGGGCCGCGGCCACCGGCGCGGCGAGCAGGTCCGGCCGGGTCAGGGCGGGGGAGAAGGAGAGCTGGAGAACCATGCGCACATCCAATCAGACAGCGGGAAGAGTGGCCCGGGAGGACGAGCCGGGGGAGGACAATGAGCCGGGGGGAATGACCGCGACTATGGGAGGCGATGAGGCACCATGCCGCTGTTCTCAAACCAGTCCAACCAGCCAGGCCAGAACCCAGGAGCCTGGGAGCCGGAGGCGGCGGAAGGGCGGCTGGCCCAGACGGCCGGCGCCAACCCGGCAGGCGTCTTCACCTCGGATCTGTCGGTATCGGAGTACGTGCTGCTCGGTGAGGCCGGGTTCGAGCCGCTCGGCTTCGTGGTCGGCTCCTCGATTTACCATGTCGGGCTGCAGATCGCCCGCTGGGGCAAAAACACCGAGCTGGTGGTCCTGACCCAGGCCATGTACAACGCCAGGGAGCTGGCCATGGCCCGGATGCGCGCCGAGGCCGACCAGCTGGCCGCCGACGGCATCGTGGGCGTCCAGCTGCGGATGAACATGTACTCCTGGGGCCAGAACTGCCTGGAGTTCGTGGCGACCGGCACCGCGGTCCGGCACCTGGCCGGGCAGGGCGCACACCGCGCGCCGGACGGCCGCGCGTTCACCTCCGACCTGTCCGCGCAGGACTTCTTCCGGCTGCTGGCGGCGGGCGCGGTCCCGGTCTCCTTCGTGCTCGGCACGTGCGTCTACCACATCGCTCACCAGGGTGTGATGCAGTCGCTGCGGCAGGCGGGCCAGAACCAGGAGATGATGCAGTTCACCCAGGGCGTCTATGAGGCACGCGAGCTGGCGCTGGCCCGGATGCAGGCCGAGGCGGCGCAGGCCCGCTCCTCCGGCATCGTCGGCGTGACGGTAGACGTCAAGAATCACGTCTGGGGCGAGCATGCGACCGAGTTCCTGGCCACCGGCACCGCCGTCCGGCGGCTGGCCGCGGAACACCAGCTGCCGGACAGCTCCCCGAAGCCGACCTTCACTCTCGGCCTGGACAAGTAGCCCTGGAGAAGTAGCACGCACAAGTAGCTGGCACTGACAACTAGCGCTGGTCAGTAGCGCTCCGGAAGGATACGGCGCGGAAATCTGTTATGCCCGAGGGTCATTTCTGATCTATTCTTCCCGCCGGTATGGAGTCGAGTTCTGTGACGTCTTCGTCTGCCGGGCTCGCCGGGGGGCGGGCCCGCCGCTCCAGGGGCCGGGCCGGGCGCAATCCGGCACAGCCTGAGCGCCTCGCGGCCCGGGCCGCGCTGCGGGCTGCCCGCCGGGCGGCCATGGGGCCGATCACGTATCCCCCCGAGCTGCCCGTCACCCAGCGCAAGGACGACATCGCCCGCGCCATCCGCGACCACCAGGTGGTGATCGTCGCGGGCGAGACCGGCTCGGGCAAGACCACCCAGATCCCCAAGATCTGTCTTGAGCTCGGGCGCGGCGTGGACGGCCAGATCGGGCATACCCAGCCGCGGCGGCTGGCCGCCCGGACGGTCGCCGAGCGGATCGCCGAGGAACTGGGCAGCCCGCTCGGCGAGACCGTCGGCTACCAGGTGCGGTTCACCGACGTATCCGCTGGCGACACGCTGATCAAGCTGATGACCGACGGCATCCTGCTCGCCGAGATCACCCGGGACCGGGACCTGCGGCGCTACGACACGCTGATCATCGACGAGGCGCACGAGCGCAGCCTGAACATCGACTTCATCCTCGGCTACCTGCGGGAGCTGCTGCCCCGGCGGCCGGACCTGAAGGTGATCATCACCTCGGCGACCATCGACCCGGAACGGTTCGCGGCCGCGTTCGACGGCGCGCCGGTGGTAGAGGTATCAGGACGGACCTACCCCGTGGAAGTGCGGTACCGGCCGCCGGAGGAGGACACTGACCAGGGGCAGGCGATCAGCGACGCCATCGACGAGCTGTCCGCCGCGGGTCCCGGTGACATCCTGGTCTTCCTGTCCGGGGAACGCGAGATCCGCGACACCGCCGATCTGCTGAGCGGGCGCGAGCGGCTTGAGGTGCTCCCGCTGTACTCCCGGCTGTCCGCCGCCGATCAGCATAAAGTGTTCCAGCGCCGCTCGGCTTCGGCCTACACCCGCCGGGTGGTCCTGGCCACCAACGTGGCCGAGACGTCGCTGACCGTCCCGGGTATCCATTACGTCATAGACCCGGGCACCGCCCGGATTTCCCGGTACAGCTACCGGACCAAGGTGCAGCGGCTGCCGATTGAGCCGATCTCGCAGGCCTCGGCCAACCAGCGCAAGGGACGCTGCGGCCGGACCGCGGACGGCATCTGTATCCGGCTGTACTCCGAGGAGGACTTTGAGTCCCGGCCGGAGTTCACCGACCCGGAGATCCTGCGCACCAACCTGGCGTCGGTGATCTTGCAGATGGCCGCGATCGGCCTGGGCGACATCCCGGCGTTCCCGTTCATCGACCCGCCGGACGCGCGCAACATCGCCGACGGGCTCGCCCTGCTGGCCGAGCTGAACGCATTCTCCGGCGGCCGGATCACCGGACTGGGGCGCAAGCTGGCCCGGCTGCCGGTGGACCCGCGCATCGGCCGGATGATCCTGGAGGCCGACCGCAACGGCTGCACCCGCGAGGTGCTGATCATCGCGGCGGCGCTGTCCATCCAGGATCCGCGCGAGCGGCCCCTGGAGCACCAGCAGGCCGCCGACGACAAGCACCGCCAGTTCGCTGATCCCGACTCCGACTTCATCGCCTACCTGAACCTGTGGGAGCATCTGGCCGAACGCCAGCGGGAGCTGTCCTCCTCGGCCTTCCGCCGCATGTGCCGGGCTGATTTCCTGAACTACCTGCGGATCCGCGAGTGGCAGGACCTGCGGGGGCAGTTGCAGACGCTGGCGGCTGACCTCGGGGTGACGGTCAGTTCGTCATCGACCGAACGGACCCGGATCCACATATCCCTGCTCGCGGGCTTGCTCTCGCAGGTGGGCATGCTCTATCAGACCGGCAGGGCTGAGCCGGCCCGTCCCGCCCCGGCGCCCGGCCGGCGTCCGCGGGCCGAGTACCTGGGGGCACGCAACGCCAGGTTCGCGATATTTCCCGGCTCTGGCCTGGCCAGGAAGGCACCGGACTGGATCGTCGCCGGCGAGCTGGTGGAGACGACCCGGCTGTGGGCCCGGACGGTGGCCCGCATCGAGCCCGAGTGGGTCGAGCCGCTGGCCCGTCACCTGGTCAAGCACAGCTACAGCGAGCCGCACTGGGAAAAGAAACGGGGCGGCGCCGTCGCCTTGGAGAAGGTGACGCTGTACGGCATTCCGCTGGTGGTCGACCGCAAGGTGGCCTACGGGCGGATCGATCCGGCCGGCGCGCGCGAGCTGTTCATCCGGCATGCCCTGGTCGAGGGCGACTGGCAGACCAGCCACCGGTTCTTCGCCGAGAACCGGCGGCTGCTCGAGGAGGCCGCGGAGGTCGAGCACCGGGCCCGCCGCCGCGGCCTGGTCGTGGGCGAGGACGAGCTGTTCGCGTTCTACGACGCGCGGATACCCGCCGACGTGGTCTCGGCCCAGCACTTCGACACCTGGTGGAAGCGGGCTCGCCGCGATGATCCAGGCCTGCTTACCTTCAAGGCCAGCGACCTGCTCCGTGACGACGCCACCGGCATCGACGGGGCTTCCTACCCGGACATCTGGACCTCGGAGTCGGGGTCGCGGGCACGGGAGGCGCTGCCGATCTCCTACGCCTTCGAGCCGGGCAGCCAGGCCGATGGCGTCACCGTCGACATCCCGCTGAGCCGGCTCAACCAGGTCAACGCGGCCGAATTCTCCTGGCAGGTGCCAGGGCTTCGCACCGAGCTCGTCACCGAGATGATCCGGTCACTGCCCAAGGCCATCCGGCGTGAGCTGGTGCCCGCGCCCGACGTGGCCCGCGAGGTGACTGCCCGGCTCGGCGCACCCGCCGGTGACCTGCGTGACGCGGTCGCGCGGGAGCTGCGGGCGCTGCGCGGGGTGGACGTGCCGCGAGACGCCTGGGACGACTCGAAGCTGCCGCCGCACCTGCGGATCACGGTCCGGGTGACCGATGGCGGGCGGGTGCTGGCCGAGGGCAAGGACATTGCCGAGCTCCAGCGCCAGCTCCGGCCGCGGCTGCGGGCCGTGCTGTCCGAGGCAGCCGGCGGCATCACCCGATCCGGGCTGACGTCGTGGGATTTCGGCGCGCTCCCGCGGGTGTTCCGGCAGGACACCGTGGTGGCCTATCCGGCGCTGGCCGACGTGGACGGGCAGGTCGACGTGCGGCTGTTCGAGACCGAGGCCGCGGCCCGCGCGGCCATGTGGGCCGGGACGCGGAGGCTGATCCTGCGCAATGCGCCCTCGCCGGTCAAGTCCGTCGCCGACCGCCTGCCGACGCGGGCCAAGCTGGCGCTCAGCCACAACCCGCACGGCGGCGTCGCGGCCTTGTTCGCCGACTGTGTCAACTGCGCGGCCGACTACCTGATGGCCGAGTCGGGCGGCCCGGCCTGGGACCGCGAGGGCTTCGAGCGGCTGTCCGCCGCGGTACGGTCCGGCCTGCACGAGACCACGGCGGAGGTGGTGACGCAGGTGGAGTCGGCGCTCAGCCTGGCGCACGCCGTCGGCGCCCGGCTGCAGGACACCCAGGCCGACGCGGTGCGCCCCGCCACCTCCGACATGCGCGCGCAGCTGGACCGGCTCATCTATCCCGGGTTCGTGACCGGCACCGGTTACCGGCGGCTGCCCAGCCTGACGCGCTACCTGCGCGGGATCGAGCGGCGGCTGGACAAGCTGCCCGAGAACCCGGCCAGGGACGCGGCGAACATGGCCATTGCCCAGCGGGCGGAGCAGGCCTACGCCGAGACGGTGGCGAACCTGCCCGCCGGGCGCCAGGACGACGCGGACGTACGCGAGGTCCGCTGGATGCTCGAGGAACTCCGGGTCAGCCTGTTCGCTCAGGCCCTGGGCACCTCGGGACCGGTGTCGGAAAACCGGGTGCTGGCCGCCCTGGACCGGCTGCGGCCCTAAGGGTCCCGGCTTAGGAGTGCACCGCCAGGCGTGTCGTTGCCGGTGATGGACTACACCGGGTGCTACTTTGCCTTCCAGGCCCCTCAAAGCTCGCATGGGTGGCCAAACCGTGCAGGAAGGCAGGAACCGTGACCGGAGAACCCCCCGTTCGGCGCCGCCTGGTCGGAGGCGCCCTGCGCCGGTACCGGGAGAACCTGGGCTACACGCTCGAAGACGTCGCCCGCGTGCTGGAATGCGACCGGTCCAAGGTCAGCCGGATCGAGACCGGCCAGCGTGGTATCAGGCCCAAGGAGCTGCGTGAGCTGCTGGCCGAGTACGGCGTGCCCTCCCAGGAGCAGGCCGCGCTGACCGCGATCGCCAGCCGGGGCGGCCAGGCCGGCTGGTGGCAGCCGTACCGGGACATCCTGCCCGGGCCGTATCTCGACTACGTGATCATGGAGACGGCCGCCGCCGAGATCATGACCTACGAGGCGCAGCTCGTCCCGGAACTGCTGCAGACCGACGACTACGCGCGGGCGCTCGCCGCCGGGTCTGGCTATGACAGCGGCCCGCAGCGAGAGGACGTCCTCGCCGCCCGGGCGATGCGGCGCGATGCCATCCTGGGACGCAGGAAGCACCGGCTGTGGGTGGTGCTGGGCGAGGCGGCGCTGCGCCAGGCGGTGGGCGGCCCGGACATCCTGGCCGGGCAGATCAGCCACCTCGTTCGGCTGATCGACGATTTCCCCGACCTCACCCTGCAGGTCCTGCCGTTCTCGGCCGGCGCTCACGCCGCGGCGGGCAGCGGGTCACTGGCCATCCTGCGGTTCCCGGACGCCCCCAGCCTGGGAGTGGTCTATCTCGAGGCGCTCTCCGGCGGTGTGTACCTGGAAGGCCAGGAAGACGTCGCCCGCTACATCCGCGCGTTCGCCCGGCTGCGCGCGTCGGCGCTAAGCGCGGCCGACAGCGCCCGCCTGCTGAGCGGCCTGCGGGTCCCGGCGTGATAGCCGCTTTCCGGTTAGCCGCGGTGACCGGCGGGATGCCGGAGTTGCTGGGTGACGGCCGCGAGCTTGTCGATGAGGTCCTGGATGTCCTGAACGGGTTTCTGCGCTCTCGGCGACAGGGTCGGCTGGCCGCTGCCCGGGTCGGCGGTGGTACCGGGGCCGCTCGCTTCGTCGGGCGCGGGTCGGCTGGCGTCGTGCACGCTGTCGCCGGGGTTCATTGCGTCATTACTCCTGGTCAGAATGCCAATAGCAGGGAAAGGCGCTCCAACGGGGCGAGCGGCTTAATTCCCGTCGGGGGCAGTGCGTCTTAAATGCAGGGGCTATCGTAAACCGCTGCCCGCAATATGTCACGCGTGGCCGCGCGGCGTGGCGCGCGCAAGATATGCGGCCGGCGTGCGCTTTTCAAGTGACAGACTGCCTGATTCATTAACGCTTCGTATATGCACATGCAGATGCACATACAGGCCGCTGTCGCCGGAGGGAAACCTGCTAGTCAGCGATGCCGTGGGGCGGCCTGGCGCATGCTTTTTTCCATTTCATCCGGCGCCAGGGCGGGCACCGGCAGCGGCGTGACGCCGTCCCGGTAGGGCCGCATGCCGTCGAGGACCACGGTCAGATAGCGGCGCCAGATTTCCGGCGAGGCGGCGCGGACCAGCTGGCTCATCTCGGCGAGCATGAAAACGAGCAGCGGTATGTCGGTCACCCGCAGATCGCTGCGGACCTGCCCGGCCTGCTGGGCCCGGTCCAGCAGCTGCTGCACCAGCGGGGCGTTGCGCTGCCGGGCGTACGCCACGCCGTCCTTACCGTGCGTGGCGAACGTCAGGATCTGGCGCAATCCCGCATCTGCGACCAGCAACGCGGACATGTGCTCCATGAACCCGGCAAGCCCGGTCCAGGCGTCGGGTTCGGCCAGACCCTCCTCGGCCGCGGTCGCGACCGCCTCGACGCGCTCGGTGAACAGTGCCTCTACCAGTTCCTCCTTGGTGCGGAACCGCCGGTAGACGGTACCGACCCCGACGCCGGCGTGCCGCGCGATCTCATCCAGGCTGACCTCGAGGCCGCGCTCATTGAACACCTCCGCTGCCGCCTGCATGATGCGCTGGCGGTTCCGCTCGGCGTCTCGCCGCAGGGGACGTACGTCAGGCATCCGGCAACCTCCCAAATAAACGGAGACACCTTCTCCGTTTAATGTTACTGTGGAACTAAGCGGAGAACATACCTCCAGATTGGTGACGCTCATGTCTGATGTCAGCCACGCTGGCCCCGGCGCAGAGCCGCGGCGCTGGCTCATCCTAGGCGTGATCGGGATCGCGCAGCTCATGGTGGTGCTCGATGTGACCGTCATGAACATCGCCCTGCCGACCGCGCAGCACGCACTGCATTTCAGCACGGTGGACCGCCAGTGGGTGGTCACCGCCTACACCCTCACCTTCGGCAGCCTGCTGCTGCTCGGCGGCCGGCTGGCTGACCTGCTCGGCCGGAAGACAACGTTCCTGACCGGGCTGGCCGGCTTCGCCGGCGTATCGGCCATCGGCGGCGCCTCGGTCAACTTCGCCATGCTGGTGACCGCGCGGGCCTGCCAGGGAGCCTTCGGCGCCATCCTCGTGCCGTCGGCGCTGTCGCTGCTGACGACCACGTTCACCGAGCCGCGGGAGCGCGGCCGGGCGTTCGGCATTTACGGCGCGATCGCCGCGGCGGGCGGCGCGGTTGGCCTGCTGCTCGGCGGTGCGCTGACCGAGTACCTGTCCTGGCGCTGGACGCTCTATGTGAACCTGATCTTCGCCGGCCTGGCCTTCACCGGGGCGCTGCTGCTGCTCAAGCGGCAACCGTCCCCGGGCCGGGCCAGGCTGGACATCCCCGGTGTGCTGGGCGTGTCGGGAGCGCTTTTCTGTCTGGTCTACGGCTTCTCCAACGCCGCCACGCACACCTGGAGCACCCCGTCGACCTGGGGTTTCCTGGCCGCGGGTGTGGTCCTGCTCGCCGCGTTCGCATGGTGGCAGGGGCATGCGCCGGATCCGCTGCTGCCACCGCGCGTGGTGCTGGACCGCAACCGGGGCGGCGCCTACGCGTCGATGCTCATCGCCTCGGCCGGCCTGTTCGGCACCTTCTTGTTCCTCACTTACTACCTGCAGCAGACGCTGGGCTACACCCCGGTCGTCACCGGCTTCGCGTTCCTGCCGATCGCCGGTGGTATCGCCGTCATGGCGAACCTGTCCACCATCGTGCTCATGCCGAAGTTCGGGCCCAGGCCCCTGGTCGCGACCGGGATGCTGGTGGCGGCGGGCGCGATGGTGTGGTTCGCCCAGCTGGGGCCGCACACCTCCTACGTCAGCGGAATACTCGGGCCGGTCATCCTGGCCGGGGCCGGGCTGGGCATGGTGATCGCCCCCTCGATCAACGCCGGCACGTCCGGGGTGGCCCAGCGAGACGCGGGTGTGGCCTCGGCTTGCGTCACCGTGGGCCAGCAGCTCGGCGCCTCGATCGGCACCTCGCTGCTGAACACCATCTTCGCCAGTGCGGTCACCGCCTATGTGGCCGCTCATCTGGCCCTGGGCCGGCGGATCGGCCGTCCCGGGCTGACCGGGCTGGCGCTCGCCCACGGCTACGACACCGCGTTCTGGTGGATTGCCGGCATCCTGGCCGGCGGCGCGGTGGTGGCCGGTGTCCTGTTCCGCCGCGGTCCGCTGCACCAGCCGGGTGGGCAGGAAGAGCAGACTTGGGCAGCCAGCACCGGGCGCTCGATCCCGGCCTGAACCCCCGGGCCGCGTGATCCCGGCCTGTTCATTACGGATTCACGTGTTAGCCAGCCCCTATTGAAAAAGAGGCCACCACCAAAGGGATGACATCCCAGGCGTGCGGAATCGGAAACTTCTGTGGCCAATGAGACGAACGGCGCGCCGCCAAGTAGGAATGACGTGTCCGAATAGAAACCTCCGCCACTGCGGCATCTGCGAGTTGCCGACTTATGCTTGTTTTGCCCGGATGACGTCAAAGGGGCCTTTGCTGACGTTAGGTGGAGCGGTGGTACGGGGACTGGAACCGGGGGATCCCCAGCTGATCGGCCCGTATCGGCTGGCGGGACAACTGGGATCCGGCGGCATGGGGCGGGTATTTCTCGGCCTGTCCCCAGGCGGCCGGCTGGTCGCGGTGAAGGTCATCCGCGCCGAGCTGGCGGCGGATCAGGAATTCCGGATCCGGTTCAGCCGGGAAGTGGCCGCGGCCCGCCGGGTGAGCGGCCTTTTCACCGCCCTTGTGGTCAACGCCGATGTCGACGGCGCGGTGCCGTGGCTGGCGACGGCGTACGTGCCCGGCCCCTCGCTATCTGAGACGGTGACCGCCACCGGACCGATGCGGGCCCGGCCGGCGCTCGCCCTGGCCGCCGGGCTGGCCGAGGGCCTCAGCGGGATCCATGCCGCCGGCGTGGTGCACTGCGACCTCAAGCCCTCCAACGTGCTGCTGGCCCAGGACGGCCCCCGGGTCATCGACTTCGGGATCTCCCGGGCAGCCGAGGTGGCGTCCATCGCGAGTGCGGGCTACGTGGTCGGTTCCCCCGGTTTCATGTCTCCCGAGCAGGCGAACGGCGAGGAGGTCGGGCCGGCCAGCGACATCTTCAGCCTGGGGGCCGTGCTGGCCTTCGCCGCCGCGGGCGAAGGCCCTTTCGGCGCGGGATCCGCTCCGGAGCTGGCGTATCGCCTGGTCTACGGCCCGCCCAGGCTGGACGGGCTGCCGGGCGAACTACGCCCGCTGGTCGGCCACTGCCTGGCCAAGGATCCCGCCCGGCGGCCCAGCGCCGAGGAACTGCTCGCCGAAGTGGCCGCGGCTCAGCGTGCCGCGGGCTGGCTGCCGAAGGCGGACATGGGCTCGTTCGCCCGCTACACGCCGCCCAGCCCGGCCATCGTGCCGGTGCCCGGGCCGGCGATCGGGCCGGCGATCGGACCGGTGCCGGCTGACCTAGCGC
>JBAPYC010000451.1:0-1567 GCA_049284535.1 Streptosporangiaceae bacterium | reverse complement strand
CGGGCGATCCGCGCCGCCCGCCAGCGTCCGGGCGGTTTTCCGTTATGACCGGGTTCCGCCGGCTGGCCTGCGTACCATCCAGGTAATGGCGGCCTTGCGCACGGGATCGGGAGTGGCCGGTGCGGGTCGGCGGTAGGTCTGGTCCAGCTGAGCCGGTCACCCCAGGTCAGCCGACCGGGCTGGGAGCCGGCATCGCCCCGTGGTGCCGCCGTGGTGGCCGGCCTCACGATCTTGTCCCGGGTGCTGGGCCTGGCCCGCACGCTGGTGTTCTCGCAGACCGTCGGCGCCAGCTGCCTGGGCACCGCGTACGTCACCGCGAACCAGGTCCCCAACCTGCTCTATGAGCTGGTTCTCGGAGGCGCGCTGACCAGCGCGATGGTCCCGATTCTGGCCCGGTCGGCCGAGCGGGCGGCCGACGACCCGGCGGCCAAGGCGCGGGTCGCCGACATATCCTCAGCCCTGCTGACCTGGTCGGTCATCATCCTGGTGCCGCTGGTCGTGATCATCGCCGCAGCCGCCGGGCCGATCGCCTCGCTGCTCAATCCGGCCAACGCCAACGCGCACTGTGTCCGGGCCGACGTCGTCGCGGCCACCGGCAACATGCTGGTGGTCTTCGCCCCCCAGGCGCTGCTGTACGGGCTGTCGGTCGTGCTCTACGGCCTGCTGCAGTCCTACCGCCGGTTCGCCGCGTCGGCCATCGGCCCCGGCGTCTCCAGCCTGGTGCTCATCTCCTGCTATCTGGCCTTCGTCCCCCTGAACAAGGGTCTTCCGCTGGCCCGGCTGCCCCTGCAGGCCGAGCTGGTGCTGTCGGTGGGCACCACGCTGGGCATCGCGGCGCTGGTCGTGGTGGCCGTGCCGTCGACGTGGCGGCTGCACCTGCGGTTCCGGCCGGTCGTGCGCTTCCCGCCCGGGGTGGCGCGCCGGGCCGGTGGCCTGGCGCTGGTCGGCGTGGCCGAGCTCATCGCCGTCGACGTGGGCAGCGTGGTGGCCATCGCCCTGGCCAACGGGCGCGGGACGACCGGCGCGATCGTCATCTACAACTATTCCTCGCAGGTCTTCACCTCCGTCTGCTCGGTCCTGACCATGTCGATCGTCGTGGCCGCGTTCCCCGTCCTGGCCGCGCGCAAGGGGCTGGCCTTCGACCAGACCAGCGCCGGGTCGACCCGGGCGATCCTGCTCATGTCGTGGCTCGGAACGGCCGTGATCGCGGCGATCAGCGTTCCCGCCGCGCACGTCCTGGCCAGCCGGCCCGATCAGGTGCCGCAGCTGATCGAGGCGTTCGCCCTGCTCGCTCCGGGCTGCGCGGGAACCGCCGTGATCGCGAACCTGTCCCGGGTGATGTTCGTCATCGGCCGGCTCAAGGTCGCCGCGGTGGCCCTGACCGGAAGCTGGCTGCTGGTGGCCGTGGCCGACGTGGTGCTGGCCGAGCTGGCTCCGCCCCGGCTGGTGGTCGCGGCGCTCTCCCTGGGCAACACCATCGGCCAGACCGTGGTGGCGATTCCGCTGGTATTCGTCACCCGGAGGATCTGCGGCCGGGCCGCCGTGCAGGGCATCGGCCATGCCAATC
>JBAPYC010000450.1:0-1693 GCA_049284535.1 Streptosporangiaceae bacterium | reverse complement strand
CTACGCTGGCTACCCTGCGGACCGCGCTGCTCGCCGGCCTGGTCCTCGAACTCCTCGCCGCCGTCGGCACCGCCCTGGTGGCCGTCCGGCTCGGCCTGCGTCTGGACGCTGGCCAGCGGATCCTCCCGCAGGCCCTCGCGGTGCTGATCCTCGTCCCCGAGGTTTTTCTCCCCGTGCGCCGGCTGACGGCCGATTTTCACGCGGGCGCCACCGGCCGGGCCGTGCTGGCCAGGCTCGGCGGCCTCACGGTCACGGAGCGGATCTCCCGGCCCGCGGCGGCACCCGCCCCTGGCGTCCTCCTGGAGGGCGTGTGCCTCGCGGCCGAGGGCCGGAGCCTGCCGGTGCTGGACCGGATCGACCTGCGAGTGTCCCACGGGGAGCGGGTGTGCCTGGTCGGCCCGAGCGGCGCCGGCAAGACGAGCCTGCTCCGGGTGGTGGCGGGCCTCGTCCCGCCCACGGCGGGCCGGGTGCGCCTGGAGGGCCCGCTGCCCGCACTGGGCTGGGTCCCGCAGCACCCTACTGTCCTGCCCGCGACCGTCCTGGAGAACATCGCGCTCGGCCGGCCGGGTGTCGACGAGCGCGCCGCCCACCAGGTCCTCGAAGTAGTCGGGCTCGGATCCTGGCTGAGGTCCCTGCCGCTGGGCCTGCGTACGCCGCTGTCCGGACTCAGCGCTGCGCTCAGCCTCGGGGAACGCCGCAGGCTGGCCGTGGCCAGGAGCCTGGCCGGGCCCCGCCCGCGACTGTGGCTGCTGGACGAGCCGACCTCCGGTCTGGATCCGGTCGGCGTCCGGCGGCTAGTGTCGGAACTCAGCCGGATTATCGACGGGACAACCGCGATCATCGCCACGCACGACCCGTCGGTCGCCGCTCTCGGGCAGCGGACGATCGGACTGCGCCACGGCCGCCTCAGCGACCCGGAGTGGTCCGGCTCCGCCCCGGATCACGGTCGGCGTTCCTGATGGACGCCCGGTGACCGGGAGCCCGCGCCCGTCAACCGGGAGCGCGCGGCTCGGCCTGGACCGCCGCGACTGGCTCCGGGTACTCGTCGCCGTTGGTGTCGGCCTGCTCGGCGAGCTCGCCGCGCTAGGCCTGCTGTCCACCGGGGCGTGGCTGCTGCTGTCAGCCTCCCTCCGGCCGCCGATCCTGCTGCTCTCGGTCGCCATCGGCGCCGTGCAGCTGTTCTCGTTCCTGCGCGGCACCGCCCGCTACGCCGAGCGGCTGGCCAGCCACAGTCTGGGACTCAGTCTCCAGGCCGGCCTGCGGGCCCGGCTGTACCGGCGCCTGGCCCGGCTGGTCCCTTGCGGGCTGCCCGGCGGGGACCGCGGCGATCTGCTGACCCGCCTGATCCGCGACACCGAGGAGGCCCAGGATCTGGTGGTCCGCGCTGCCGTCCCGGTCCTGGCCGCCGCGGCCGCCTGGGCCGCCGTCGTCGTCACCGCCATCGCCCTGCTACCCCCGGCCGGCTGGGCCATCCTGGTCGCCGGCATTCTCGCTGCGGCGGGCGTCTCCGTCGCGGTGATCTTCGCCGGCCGGACAGCGGCAGAGCTTCCGGCGGCACGAGGTGCCGTCGCCTCCTGGTCCCTCGGTACCCTCACCGCCCGGGAGGAACTGGCTGCCCTCGGGGCCGGGGAATGGGCCCTGGACCAACTCGCCCATCGCGAGCGGGTCCTCGGCGCCCGCACCAGAGCCGCCG
>JBAPYC010000449.1:0-11548 GCA_049284535.1 Streptosporangiaceae bacterium | reverse complement strand
CACCGGGACAGGCCGGGCCGGGCAGCCGGACCGGGTCGGCGAACAGCCCGGGCCGGGTGCCCGGGGTGATGAGCAGCGGGGCGATTGGCAGCAAGATGGCCGCCAGCCCCGGCGGGACCGGCCGGCGGGCGCCGCACGCCACCGAAATGTCCCAGCCGTGAACGGCGATCTCGATGGCGGCGGTCACCATGACCATGTTCACGCTCAGCTCGCGATCCCCGACGGCTACCCGCCGCCCGGAATGCCCGGCCGCCGCGCACGCAACCAGCAGCCCGGCCGCGAACCCGCGCAGCCGCTCGGCTGGGTCAGCCACCGGCCCGGGGCAATCCGCCAGCCCGGAGCACCCCGTCAGCACTGCGCCGTCCCCAGTTATCACTGCGGTCAGCACTTCGATCGAGTCGCAAAGATGGTCCAGCAGCGTCTCCAGATCCCAGCCTCGGCACGGGGTCGGGCGCGGCAGGAGCGCCGCAGTGCCCAGGCCGGCACCGGCGAGCGCGTAACGGACAGCTGATCCGAGTACCTCCAGCCCTCTGCCCGGCGGGGCCACGGGGATCCCCTAGTCCTGCCCTGGCGCCGGTACGGATCCGGCCGGATATTCAAGCGGCAGGCCGAACGAGCTGAACAATCCCAGATCCTGGAAGGCGATGATCCGCGCGATCCCCGTCGGGGTGACCGTGGCGGCCAGCATGGCGTGCGCGTGATACGCCCCGCCTGGTTCGCGCTGGTAGATCGCGAACGCTCGCTCCCCGTTGGCCGTGACCGGAATCAGCCGGAGCCCTCCAGGCTCGATGAGGAAGTGCGTCGCGATAAAGCCCGCCACCGCCGGCCGGCCGCTGAACCAGGTCAGGAACGGGGGCATCTCCAGCGCGGCATCCGCCCGCAGCAGTTCGGCCAGTGCGCTGCCGTCGGCGTTCTCGATGGCCGCGGCGAACCGGTCGAGCACCGCCCGCCGGTCCGGTTCGGCGGGCTCGGCCAGCTCGTCTTCGTCCGGCAGCGCCTGCGCGAGCTGGGCCCGGGCCCGGCGCAGGCCGCTGTTCACCGCGGTGGTCGTGGTGCCGAGCAGGTCCGCCACCTCGGCGGCCGGCCATTCCAGCACGTCCCGCAAGATCAGCATGGCGCGCTGCCGGGCGGACAGGTACTGCAGCGCCGCGACGAAGGCCAGCCGGATACCCGCCCGCGACACCGCCGCCGCGGCTGGATCTTCCCCAGCCCCGGCCAGCAGCGGGCCGGAAAAAGGCTGCAGCCACGGCACCTCCGTCCCCGTTTCCATCGGCGCCTCCGCGTCCTGCGCCGGGGCGCCGAGCCCGGACGGCAGTGGCCGGCGGCCGCGCCGCTCGATCGCGGTCAGGCACACGTTGGTCGCGATCCGGTAGAGCCAGGTCCGCACCGACGAACGGCCCTCGAACCCGTCGTAAGACCGCCAGGCCCGCAGGTACGTCTCCTGCACCAGGTCCTCGGCCTCCTCGGCCGAGCCCAGCATCCGGTAGCAGTGAGCCAGCAGCTCCCCCCGGAACTGGCCGGTAAGACCGGTGAAATCCTCGCTGACCGTCATCGGCCACCCCGTCTCGTCCGCGCCAGCCTCACGCCAGCGCTATCTATATAGACCCGGCAACCGGCGCAAAATCGCCGCCAGCCCGCGCCCTTCCTCATTTGCTCGCCCGGACGTCTCCGCGGAGACGCGCCACGCCTGATCACTCGGGCTGCTGGCCGCACAGCCCGGCCTGGCGGCCATGTCGTTGACGGTTCTGCGTGGGCTCGCCACTAGCGAACAGACGCATGCTGCGAGAGTTCAGAATATTCCCGAGTAATTAAGAATCGGCATTAAACACTTATGTCAGCACCATTTTCACGCATATCGCGGTACGCCTGAGGGGAGGCTCGATTAAGGGGATCTAATGCGGCCTCCGAGCAAAACTGTCACTCACGGATCGAAGCCGGAACGGCAGGCCGCCGGGCGCCCCTGACGGTGTGATGCTCGCGTAGATCATCATGGCCGCACCGGCGCCGCTGGGCATCGGATCTGCGTGCCGCTCGTCCCGGCCGCCGAGATCCCAGGCTAAGCCGCACCTAAACCACGCCGAGGATTTCGCTACCAGAATTAACGGTCAGACCACGCGAAAATTACCTGTATAATCGGGGCTATCGGAGGCATTATGCGGAATGTAAGGAACGGCACAATGCAGGGGACCCGGGTAGGGGCCGGTCCTGCCGGTGAGCCTTATACCCGTGGATCCACCGTCGCCAAAGTCGTCGTGCTTTATCACTGCGCGAACGGGCACCAGACGACGGTGCCGTTCATCTGGACCGCGACGCCACCCTCGCAGTGGGAATGCCGGGTCTGCTCCTGGCCCGCCGGGATCGACCCGCTCGACCCGCCCCCCAGGGAGGCCTCGGGGGCGAAGACTCATCTGGGGCGCGTCAAGAGCAGACGCTCGCCCGCCGAGGGTGATGCCTTGATGGCCGAATCACTGGCCCGGCGCGACCATCCCGAACGGTTCAGCATCCCGGCCGGACCCCGCAGCCGGAAGGCCTGATCAAGGTCGCCTGAACACGGCTGCGGCAGTTCGCGCGGCGGTCTCAGGCGACGGCGCGGGACCGGAAGGTTCGCTGGTACGCGGCCGGAGTCACGTGGTTGATCCGGGTGAAGTGCGTGCGCATCTGATGGGCGGATCCGAAGCCACACACGGTTGCGATGCGCTCGATGGTGTCGTCGGTGTTCTCGAGCAGGTCTTGCGCGCGGCGGACCCGCTCGGCGCACAGCCATTGCAGCGGCGTGGTGCCGGTCGTCTCGCGGAATCGCCTGGCGTAGGTGCGAGGGCTCATCATGGCCTGCCGGGCGAGGTCCTCGACGGTCAGCGGCAGTTCGAGGTGCTCCCTGGCCCAGTCCAGCGATGAGCCCAGGCTCTGGGAGCCGGCGGCGGGCAGCGGCTGCTCGATGTACTGGGCCTGGCCGCCTTCTCGGTGCGGCGGGACGACGAGCCGCCGGGCCAGAGTGTTCGCGATCCTGGTGCCGTGGTCATTACAGACGATGTGCAGGCACAGGTCCAGCCCGGCTGCCGCTCCGGCCGAGGTAAGGATCTGGCCGTCGTCGGTGTAGAGCACGTTGGGCTCGACCCGGACGGCGGGCCACCGCTGGGTGAGCTCACCGGCGTGCATCCAGTGGGTGGTGACGGTGCGGCCGTCGAGCAGGCCGGCGGCGGCGAGGATGAAGGCGCCGGTGCAGATAGAGGCAATCCGCGCACCGCGGTCGTAGGCGGTGCGCAGGGCCTGCAGCAGCGCTTCAGGCGCATCGTCCTGCCGGTCGGCGCAGCCAGGAATGATCACCGTGTCCGCCTGACTCAGCTCATTCAGCCCGAACGGGCTGTCGAAGACCAGCCCCTCGGCGGTCCGGACCGGACCATCCTGGACTGCGCACAACTGCAGCTCGTACCACCAGGGCACGGGGAAGTCCTCGCGGCCGGGTTGGAAGACTTCGCACGGGATGGCCAGCTCGAACATCGGCAAGCCTGGGGTGACGGGGATGGCGATCCGGTGCATGGCAGCAATCTACCTCAAGTTGTCGATTCTGCCACTCGCGACGCCAGCCCGGCGGGTCAAGGATGGAGATATGACCAACAACGGCGCCGCAACCGATACCCGCAGCCCAGTCCTGAGCTGGATCGCGCTGGGAGTCGTCTACCTGGTCTGGGGATCGACCTACCTGGCCATCCGCGTCGGGGTCGGGCACCTGCCGCCGCTGTTGCTGGCCGGGGTCCGGTACGTCATAGCAGGCGCGCTGCTCTACCCCATCGCCCGGCGGGCGGCGGGCGGCAGCGGCGCATCGGCTCAGGACGGCGCCACGGACCAGGACAGCGCCACGGCCCAGGACAGCGCCAAGCCAGGCGCCCGGGCCTGGCTGGCCGGCGCTGTCATCGGCATCCTGCTGCTGTTCGCGGGCAACGGCGGGGTGACCGTCGGGGAGACGACGCTTCCCTCGGGCTTCGCCGCCGTTCTGGTGGCTACGGTGCCGCTATGGATGATCGTCTTCGCCTGGCCCGTACAGCATCAGCGCGTCACCTTCCGCTCCGCGGCTGCCCTCGCGGTAGGGCTCGGCGGGGTGATCATCCTGGTCGGCGACGGCACGGCATCGGGCCGCATCTCGGGCGTGATAATCGTGCTCGGCGCCGCGGCCGCCTGGGGCTTCGGGTCAGTCCTGAGCCACCGGCTCGCCGTGCCGAGCCATGCGATGCTCGCCGCCGCCATCGAGATGCTCGCCGGCGGCGTGGTGCTGCTGGCGGTGGGCGCCGGTTCCGGGGAGTTCTCCCGCATCCACTGGTCCGCGGTCCCGGCCACGTCCTGGATCGCCTTGGCCTACCTCATCGGTCCCGGCTCGATCCTGGCCTTCACCGCCTACGGCTACGCACTGTCCCACCTGCCCGTGACCACCGTCTCCACCTACGCCTACGTCAATCCCGTCGTCGCGGTGCTGGCCGGGATCGTGTTCCTCGGCGAGCAGTTCACCTGGCGTGAAGGACTCGGTGCGGCCCTCGTCCTGGTCTCGGTCGCCATCACCTTGCGCCGATCCCGCAGCACGTCACGCCCGGCCCCCGCTCGTGACGGCGAGATGCCCGAAGCCCAGATGCTCCTGGAGAACGTTGACGAACTCACCCGGCGCTGATGGCCGCCCGGCGGCGCCGCCTCAGGTGCCCGTTTCCCAGGCCCGGCACAGGGCGTTGGCCAGGATCATCTGCTGCGGGGTCCGGCAGGACACGCGGATCAAGTCCGGGCTGGCGACGATGATGGCCAGGGCCCGGGCGCGTGAGGTCGCGACGTTCAGCCGGTGCAGGTCGTAGAGGAACTCCAGGCCGCGCGGCGCTCCGTCCGCTGACGAGGTGGCCATGGAGTAGATGGCCACCGGGGCCTCGCGTCCCTGGAACTTGTCCACGGTCCCGACCTTGAACCCGGTCTGCCCGCTGGCGGTCAGCGCGGTCTGGATGGCCCGGATCTGCGCGTTGTAGGGGGTTACGATCAAGATGTCGCCGGGGGTGACAGGCCGCTCGTTCCGGTCTTTATCGCGCCAGGTCTGGCCGGTCAGCTGCGCCGTCAGCCGCGCCACCTCGCGGGCCTCTTCCGGTGAGGCGTTCGTGTTGCCTCGGTGCGGCACCTCGACGACGCGCAGGCCCGCGCCGGAGCCTACGATCTCCTGGCGGCCAAGCCCGTCGATGCCGTGCAGCTCGCCGTCGTAGAAGACGTGGGAGGTGAACTGGCACAGGTCCGGATGCATCCGGTAGGTCTGGTCGAGCAGCAGCCCGGCGCCCGCGGGCATCGTCGCCCGGTCGCCCAGGACGTGCTCCAGCGCCGAGACGCCCGCGCCCGGCGGGTGGGTGGCGTGACTCGGCTGAGCGAGCTGCTGCGGGTCGCCCAGCAGGATCAGGTTCCGCGCTGCCCCGGCCACGGCCAGCACGTTGGCCAGCGACAGCTGCCCCGCCTCGTCGACGAACAGGGTGTCCACGCTGGCCGCCATCCCGGCCCGCGCCCACAGCCAGGTCGTGCCCGCGGCCACGTCCAGCTCGCCGTCCCGGAGCGCCGTCTCGATCTGGTCGTTGGTCATCATCGCGGCGTCCGGGTGCCGGTGCGCGTTGTCGCGCTCTGCCTTCTGGCCAATCCGGGGCGTCCCGGCTCCGCGCCCCTTCGCGTGCTCGTACACCGTGTCGATGAGGTGGCAGATGACCGCATGCGACGGCCCGGTGATGCCGACGGTGCGGCCGTGCGCGATGAGCTCGAGGATCTGCTCGGCCGCGGTGTACGTCTTCCCGGTCCCCGGCGGTCCCTGCATGGGCAGGCAGGAATCGCGGAGCGAGACCGCGAGCCGGACCGCCGCGGCGCTGGCGGTTTCGCCCTCGGCGCGCAACGACCCGGCCGGATCGCCCCCGCCGTCCGGTGGAAGCCGCAGCAGTAGCGCGGTCGCCGCATCCCCGCCGCTGACGCCGTCGCGCACCACCCGGTCACCGAGATCCCGGAGCCGGTGTTGCTGTTCTTTGGTGCTGGGCGGCCCTGCTTCGACCAGCGCCGCCGGCCACGGCCCGGTGTAGGCGCTGCCGACCTTCAGATCGATCGTCCCGCTCGCATCGTCCAGGTCGCAGATCGACCACTGCTTGTCCGTCGCCGGATCACAGCCCGTGCTGTCCTTCGAGAACTTGTGTTCCTGCGGCGGGAAGAAGAACCTTCGTACCACCGACTTCTTGACCTGGCCGACTACCTCGCCACCGGTGAGGCCGCCCAGCGCGTCCGGCTCACCGATCAGTTCCGCCGGGCTCAGCGTGCGGACGTAGAAGTACCGCCACCAGGCGGGCTTGTCCTCGCGCCGGTGCCAGTCGAGCAGATCGGCCAGCAGCACCCGGGCCCGTTCGGAATCGGCCCGCTTGCCCGTTTCCGCGGGAACGCCTGCCAGCAGCGCCGACCTGATCCGCGCCACCTCCGGGTCCTCGGCGGTCTCTGGCTTGTCCGGCACGGCTGGACGCGGCAGGTCTTCGCCCAGCCGCCCGGCCAGCTCGGCCCGCCGGTCCTCCAGCCAGTCCCGCAGCGCCAGCGTGGCCCGGCAGTCATCCTCGTTGTACCCGGCCACGACCCGCTGCCGCTCGACGTCCCCGGCCGCGGTCCCGTCTTCGAGCGCCGCCTCGAGCGCGATCAGGCTGGCCGTCGCTTCGTGCAGGTCCACGCGCCGGCCGTACCCGCACAGCGGCTCCAGCCGCTTGATGGAATAGCTCTCCACACCGGCCCGCACGCCCTGCCGCACGACCCGGTACAGGTCCACGAACACCCCGAGCCGGAATAGGTCGTCCACCTCGTCCTCGCGCGTGGCGAACCGGCCCATCAGAGCGCCAACTGCCTCCTGGCGCGTCCCGTGGAGCTCGGTGAGATGGTCAACCGACGTCGGCTCATAGTGGTTGTAGTGGTACACGTGCAGGCCAGGATGGCGGGCGCGGCGTTCGGTGATGAAGTCGATGAGCTCCTCGAACGCCCGCTTTTCACCCAGCCGGTCAAAGGCCCAGATCTGTGTGTACCGCGGGACGCCCGCCTCGTCGGCCTCGGCCGTGTCGACGACACCGAACAGGTACTGCATCCCGAACTCCCGGCCGTCCTCGGAGTAGTACCGGGCTCCCTCGATGTCGAAGAACAGGTCCCCGTCGGCCGGCTCCGGCAGCGCGAGCAGCCCGCGGTTGCGGACCAGGGCGCCGTCGGCATCGCGTTCGGGATCCACAAGCTCGTACTTGATGACTCCGTCGTCGCTGGCCACCTGCAGCCGCGCCTGAGTCTGGGCGCGATCGAGAGCATCGCGGCTCACCCGGTCCAGGCGAGGGAGCTCGGCCAGATCCGCGAAAACATGCCGGGTGGCGATCCCGGCCGCCTTCAGCGCCCGCCGCTGACCAATCGGCATCCCGGCCACCAGCGACAGATCGTCGTCCCGCCGGCGCCGTCTGGCGCAGTCCTCGCTCCACCGGCAGATGGCACAGTGCTCGGCCGGCTCGGGGTACAGGCCAGCCGGCGGCCCGGCGGCCAGGACTTCGGCCAGCCGCCGCCGGGTCTGCCGTTCATAGGCGGCGAAGTCGTGCACCCGCAACGGGACGAACTCGCCGGCACCGAGGGCGAGGTGCATCCAGCGGGGCTCGGTGTCCTGCAGCCTGGCCAGCAGGCGCGAGTAGAACGCGGTCTGCAGGACGGCCCGGGCCTTCGCGGTCCGGGCCAGCTTCGCGTCGACCACCTCGTAGTGCCGCGCGGCCGGGCGCGCGTTCCCGTCCCGGGCCTGCAGGACGTCGGCACGGACCAGGAAGTCCGGCCTTCCCAGCAGCAGCGGCTGCTCGCCGCCGCCGGTCAGGGTGGCCTGGTAGATCACCCCGGCCCCGGTGCGGATGGCCGCCCGGGTCGCGCCAGCTGGATCTGCGGCGTCGCTGAGGTCCGCTACCTCGTGACCCTGCGCCCGGAACCGGTCGAGCACCGTAAGCTCGTGTTCCTCACCGCGCCGCACCAGGTCCTGGAAGCCGACGTCGAACTCCCGCGCCGGCCGCTGTTCCCCGCGCGCCGCCTGCAGATCCAGCTGAGTCAGCTGCTGGCAGGCCAGGAAGTTGGCCACATCGCTCGCCGACAGCCGCAGCCGCCCCTCCGTGATCTTCAACGGCCCTCCCCGCTCCCCCTGCCCCAGTCCGTACCGAGGCCTGCATAGGTGCGGCCATAAATCAACATTGTGCCGCCGCATCCCGGGAGGGACCAGTAGGAGCGCTCGATCGCCTCACACGCCTCAGCCAAGGTGACGTGAGGGCCGCTACGTGGTCGGCGGACCGTTGGTGACCCGTCCGCTGAGCCACTCAGCCTGAGGGACCCCGTGCCCGGTCGGCGAGCTGGCGCACCTCCCTGGCGATGACCGGCCACAGCGGCGCGGGGAGGTCGTGCCCGACACCGGGGAGGATCACCAGCCGGGCGCCGTCGATTGCTTTCGCGGTGGCCCGGGCGGCGCTCACCCGCAGGATCTGGTCACGGTCGCCGTGCAGGACGAGGACGGGCTTATGCAGTTCCCGCAGCTTCGGGCCATGCCACGGAGCGCCGACCTGCCTGCTCTGCGCTTTCGTGTCCCGCGGGCCGCTGTCGGCCTCGCGTTCGATCCACTCCCGCGCGGCCCGTTCATCGAAGGGGTACTCGGGAGAGGCGAGCGCGCGGGCGAGCATGAGCGAGAGCTGGATGTCCCCGTCCGGGCCCTCGGGGACCTTGGCCCGGGCCAGCTTGGCCAGGGTGCCGAAGCGCACATACCGTCCCCCCTTGATCCCGACCGCGTCGCTCGGCATGCCCATGGCCGACACGACGCTGAGCACCCGGTCGGGGTGCTGCAATGCGATGCGCTGGGCGATGATCCCGCCGAGGGACGCGCCGAAGACGTGCGCCCGTTCCCAGCCCAGCGCGTCCAGCACGGCCACCGCGTCGTCGGTCATGTCCTCGGACGAGTAGGCGCCCCGCTTGCGGGCCAACGCGGCGAACGGGTTACTGCTTCCGGTGTCGGTCATCCGGGTGGACTGACCGGCGTCCCGCTGGTCGTAACGGGAGACCGCGAAGCCCTGGTCCGCGAACGCCTGCGCTAGCCCGGCCGGCCACCAGAACCGGGACACGGCAAGGCCCATGACCAGCAGCAGCGGATCACCGGCCGCGCCGGCGAACTGGTCATACGCGATCTTCACCGGGCCGTTCCGGGCATATTGCGTGGGCGTCCACGTGCTGGCCCACTGGCCAGCCGGGGCGGCATCGTTCATGTCTCCTCCGGGATCGTTGGCGCCCGGCACCCCGCCAGCACCGAAACTGCGATCAACGTTCGCTGTACAATGATGCTAACTTACTGCATACACTGTTCGCAATGATGAAGGACCCGAAGCCCGTGAGCCGCGGCCAGAGCATCTGGATCCGCCCGGAGCGCTCGGCCCGCGGGCCGTCACCGGAGCACAGCCGGGCGGAAATCGCATCCGCAGGGGTCAGGCTGGCCGACGCCAGCGGCCTCGGCGCGGTCACCATGCGCTCTGCTGCGGCGGCGATCGGTACCGCCCCCGCGTCCCTGTACCGCTATGTGGCCAGCCGGGAGGAGCTGGTGGAACTCATGGCCGACCAGGTGTTCGGCGAGTACTCCTATGAGAGGCCCGGCTCGGGTCACCCGGTCGACCGGCTGCTGGGGCTGGCCCGGCAGGGCCGCGCGATTTACCACCGGCACCCCTGGCTGCTCGACATCCCGGCCACCGGGAACCTGCCCGGGCCGAACGCGGTCGCCTTCATCGAGCACACGCTGGCTGCGATGGCCCGCACCGGCCTGTCCGGGCCGGCCAAGCTGGAAACGGTCGGCCTGTTCTCCGCCGCCATCCGGCTGTTCGCGCAGACCGAGATCGGCCAGCAGCGGGCCGGGCAGGACATCGCCCAGTGGCAGCACTCACTGGGTGGCTACCTCCTGGGGATCGCCGCAGCCGGCCGGCACCCGCACCTGGCGGCCGCCCTGCCTGGCCCGTCCGACGGGGACGGCATCCCCGGGGAACCGCTGTTCGAGCGCGCGATCACCCGCATCCTGACTGGCCTGCTCCCGCCCGCACCTGCCGCCGGTGACGGCTCATAGGACTATGGCTTTGTGGCTGGCGGGTAGCCACTTCTAGTCGCGGGCGCAGTGGCGGTGCGCCAAGGGGCTAACCACCGGCCCCTCCCGGCAGTTCGGCGATGACCGACAAGCCGCGGCGTCGCTGGACGGTGACGACGTGGGCAGCGATGTCAGCTATCCCGCCGGTGACCGCGAGCTCGGCTATGGCGTTGTCGAGGGTGCGGCCGCGGCGCCGCTCGGTGAACGGGTAGTCCTCGATCGTACGGAATGTCTGTGTCCCGCGCGGAGGAGCGCTGGGCCACTGAGTGGCCCCCGAGTTGATCGGCGAGAGCCGGATCCGGTCGTGGTGGGTGGCGACGAGGCTGGCGGTGTCGATGATCAGGACATCGTGCTCGGCGCCGCGGTTGGGTCGTGATTGCAGGAGCGTCGTCAGCCTTTTGGGGTGAAGCCAGAAAAACACCCGGTCGTTGAGCGTGGCCAGCCATTGCCCGCTGTCATGTCGATGAGCACCGATTCGAGGATGTGCTGATGAAGCGGCGTCTGGTCGCGCAGCGTCACGGCGCCGAGCAGGGGATGGTCGAGGCGGACCCGCCGGGTGCGTTGCTGGCTGAGGACCGAGACACGCTCCACGTCGGCAAGGGCCGAGGTCGCCACGATGTCGCGGGTGGGCAGCAGGCCGTGGGCAGCGATACCCGGCCAGGCGCCGGCCTCGGCCATATGAAACAGGCGAGGATAGATGTCTATCAGCTCCTCGACATCCACGCGGAACGGATCACCCGGTACCGAGGACCGAGGTCAGGCTGCGGGTGAGCCAGGCGGCGGCGGTCTCGGGGGAGTCCGGGGCGCTGATGTGCCGGGCGGCGATGTAGAGGTCGGGGCGGACCAGCAGGACGCCGCCGTCGGAGATCTCGCGCAGCTCGGCCCAGGTGCCGTAGGGATCCTCGATGGGCTCGCGAGGGCCGATCGAGATTGCGGTGATAGGCAAGCCGGTCCGTTCGGTGAAGGCCGCGGCCACGTCGAGCCAGGCCTGGCCGCCGATCCCGGTCCAGACGCTGAAGGCGCCGTGGCCAGCCAGGTCCAGCGTCGAGACGCGGTGCCCGGCGCGCGTGACCCAGGTATGCGGGAGCTTGGCGCCAGGCCACGTCGTGGGATGGGCGTAGAGCTCGGGGTCGCGGGTGAACGCGGGCATGGCGGTACCGTCGGGGACGACAGCTGACGAGGCGTAGCGGTGGTTGTGCTCCACGCCGTGGGCGTCGAACTCGTAGGCCTTGTAGGCGATGGCCTCGCGGAGATTCTCCCGGATCTTCTCGCCCTCCGGGCCGGGAGCGACGCGCAGCGCGAGCTGCTGGTTCAGCTTGTCGACGTCCGAGGTGTCGTCGACGCCCAGGGCCGCGACGATGCGCCCGGTGTCGGCGATGCTCTGGTTGGCCCGCTCGACGATCTGGCGGGCGA
>JBAPYC010000448.1:0-3985 GCA_049284535.1 Streptosporangiaceae bacterium | reverse complement strand
GAAAGCCCCCTGGCCGTGACGGCCAGGGGGCGCCGTCCGATAGAGCTGCTCAGCCTGCGCGACGACCTGAACAGCGCCGGACACGGGTGGCACACGGACCTGCTGTCATTCGGCGTCGTCACGGCCGCCGGCAGCACCGCACGCGTGCTCGGCATTCCTGAGGGTGCCGCCGTTTACGCTATCGAACGGCTGCGCTATGCGCGCAACGTCCCGGTCGCCTTGATGCGCCACGAAGTTCCCGCCGCCATCGTCTCGTTCACCCGCGAGGATCTGGAACAGCGGGGCCTGTACGAGATCTTGCGCAGCCACGACGCCGAACCCCGGGCCACGAGCGAGACGATCGGCGCCCGGGCGGCGACGGTGGCCGAGGCACGGATCCTGGAAGAATTTCCCGGCGCTGCGCTGCTCACAATGCAGCGCACCGCTTACGACGAGCACGGCAGGACAGTCGAGCATGGCCAGCATGTCTACCGGCCATCCTTCTGCACCTTCCAGGTCACTCTGACCAGCAGCGAAGTCCCTTCCCGGTCCCAGGCGCCACGGCGATGAGCCTGGCGATCATCTCCGCCCCGCCCCGGTCCTGGCAGGCGGATTATGGGCATAGACCTGCCACGTGAGGCTCATTGGCGTGGCCGAGCCGGTGCGAATGGCGCGGGATGCCTGACCATTCGGCGGTCAGCGCCGGGCCGTGGCCCGGTCTGCGGCGAGCGTGCTGATCAGGTCATCGATGCCCGCGGCGGCGGGCAGGCTCGTGCCGCGGGCGATGGCCTGCCGCCAGCCTCTTTCCCGGTCGGCGACCTCCTTGGTCATGGCGAGCACCGGCGCGAGGTGTTCCTTCGGGACAACGACGAGGCCGCTGGCGTCGCCGCGGACCACGTCCCCAGGACGGACGGTCACCCCGCCGCACTGCACGACGACGTTGATCGCACCCGGTCCCTGGTTCGATCCCGTCGCGGGATGGGCACCCATGGCGAACGTAGCCAACCCCGCCGCGTCGAGGCCGTCGAGGTCACGGACGGCACCGTCAACGACCAGCCCGTCGCAGCCGAGATCGGCGAGAGCCTGACCGGCGATGTCGCCGATCACCGCTGCGTCCAGCCGACTGCCGCCGTCGATGACCAGCACGTCGCCGGCAGCGATCAGGTCCGTCGCCTTCAGCACGTACAAGATGTCGCCAGGCTTGGTCCACACGGTCACCGCCGGGCCGCACAGCTCTGCGCCGCCGGCCAGATGACGCAGCGGCGGACCCACGACCGCGACAGGACCACCGCAGTCCGCGATCTGCGTCGTGGCGAACTCGCGCAGCGCGGTCACCAGCGACCTGTCCGGGCGTTCCGCGACCTCCTGGACCGTCCACTGCTCGGGATGGGACTTGCTCACCTGTGTCTCCTCGGGAATCGGCGTTTCCGCATCGACGGTGCCCCCGGACGCGGGCGGGACCGGGACGGCTGGCCGCCGCCGCCCCGCCCCATCAACGGTCTGCCTGGCGCCGGGAGGGACGCCGCCGTCATACTAGCCATCGATGGTCGAGCCGGTGATACTGGAGCTGGCGGTGAACGGCGCAACCCCCCGTCACCGCAACCGGCACGTGCCCCGCACGCCCGCCGAGATCACCGAGGCCGCCCTGGCGGGAATCGAGTCGGGCGCCTCGATCGTGCACAACCACAACTACGAACCGATGTTCACCACCGACGGGGTGCACGCCGTCGAACCGTACCTGGCGGCGTGGCGACCGGTGCTGGAACGCCACCCGGACGCGCTGATGTATCCGACGATGGCTGCGGGAGCACGGGGAATCCCGGTGGCACGGCGGTGGGCGCACGTGGCGGACCTGGCCCGCCGGGGGATGGGCGGCATGACCCTGGTGGACCCTGGGTCGGTGAATCTCGGGCTGACCAGCGCCGGCGTCGTCGCCGCGGACGCCGCCGCCGGCCCCTACGCCAACTCGCTCGCCGATGTCGAGTACATGTTCGCGCGCAGCGGCGAGCTGGCGGCCGCGCCCAGTATCTCGGTTTTCGAGCCGGGGTTCCTGCGGACCACCCTGGCCTGGCAGCGCAGCGGCCGGCTCCCGCCGGGGGCGATGGTGAAGCTGTACTTCGGCGGCGAGATGGAGTTCGGGCTGCCGCCGACCGCGACCGCCCTGGAAGCTTACCTGGAGTTGCTGGAACCGTCCGGGCTGCCGTGGTCGGTGGCGGTGCTCGGCGGCGACGTGGTGGAGTGCGGGCTGGCCGAGCTGGCCATCCGCCGCGGCGGGCACTTCCGGGTCGGGCTGGAGGACTACGCGGGGCCGGGCGAGCCGTCCAACCTCGAGCTGCTGCGCGCCGCGGTCGCCATCGTCGAGGGTCTCGGGCGCGCCCCGGCCACGACCGCGCAGGCCCGCCGGATCCTCGGCGTCCCGCCGGCGACGAGATCGCCGCTCGCCTTTGGCAGCTGACAGCGATACGGGGCCGGCGCCGTGCCACCGCACCGGGGGCAGGGCATCGTCGTGCTGTTCAGCCGGCGGCGCGTTTCAGGATGTCAGCGGGAAACGCGCCGGCCGCGATACACCGCTCGCTCCAGCCGTCTAGCCGGGCACACACCTCGTCCAGCCGGCCGCCCAGCGCGGCGACGATCACCTGCTCCACGCCGTCGGTGCGGTCCTCGATGTCGTCCCTGGCGGCGCGGCCCGCGTCGGTCAGCGTGCCGTCCCGCAGCCAGCCGCGGTTTTCCAGCCCGTCCACCGCGGCACGCATCGCCGCCTCCGACCAGCCGCGAGTGGCGGTGTAGGACAGCAGCGGCATTCCGAGCCAGCACTCGGTGAGCACGTTCATCTCCACCGGCCCGAGCCCGGCTGCGGTCGCCACCGCGACGTGCGAGTCGCCGCGGTGCTCACGCACCAGGTCGCAGGCCCACCACAGGCGCTGGAAGGGATCGCCGGGTCGGCCGCGCCCGCGCAGCCCGCTGAACAGCGGACGCCCGGTACCGTCGGCGCCCTCCGCGGCGTCGGCGAGCAGGTCGGCCACCTCGGTCGGGTCGTCCCCGCCGAGCACCTCTGCCAGGCTGGCGGCAGTGGCGGTGTCCCTGACCGTTAGCAGCCGCTCCCGCGGCACTGCCGACCGGGCGGCCTCATAGCACCCGGCCAGCAGATTCGGCTCGAACCAGGCGAACGCCGCCACGACGACTGGCGGTGACGGCTCGCCCAGGCTCGCCGCGCGGCCGCCGACGTAACCGGTGAGGAAGTCCAGCCCGAGGGCGGCCAGGCGTTCGTTGGTGTGGCGGTTCCACAGCGCGTGCATGGCGAGCGGCTCGCAGGCGTCCCGCAGCCTGCGGGCGGAGCCCCCGGCGCGGACCACCTCCGGCAGCAGGGTGCCTGCGGGGCGCGGGCTGCTAAATGTCGCGACGGCGTCGGCGTAGTCCATTTCTCAGTCCTCCGGCACGTTGGGGTAGGAGAGCGGGCACGTCAGGTCTTCATCTCATCACCAGCAATGATCGCCAGCAATGAACCGGTCGAGCCGGCGCGACGCACGTTGCCTCAGATTCACCCGTGCCCGTATACCTGCTGTTCTGGCCATCGATGTGCCCTTGCGAGAATGTCCGCATGGACGGACTCGCGTGTCCATGTGGCCTCGGCGATGACTATGAGTCGTGCTGCGGGCGACTCCACGCAGGCGCGTTGGCGCCGACTGCCGAGTCGCTGATGCGCTCCCGCTACAGCGCATTCGCCGTGGGAGACGCCGGTTACCTCCTGCGCACCTGGCACCCCTCAGGCCGTCCGCGCACACTCAGCCTCGACCCGGCCCTTCGGTGGACCCGCCTCGCCGTCCTGGAAACGCGCGACGGCGGGATCTTCGACGCCACCGGCACGGTGCAGTTCCGCGCTATGTACGTCCAGCAGGGGCAGCGTGGCGTTCTCGCTGAGACGAGCAGGTTCGTCCGGCAAGACGGGCGCTGGACCTACCTCGGTCCCATTGACTGACCTGAGCCGGTCCCTTTGACTGACCTGAGC
>JBAPYC010000447.1:0-24036 GCA_049284535.1 Streptosporangiaceae bacterium | reverse complement strand
CGACATAAAGCCACAGGTGAGACCGAAGATCCTCAAGGACAATGCGGTGAAACTGCTCGGCCTGGACGGCGATGCTGGGCGGAGCGGTGTCCGGGTACGAGATAGCGGCCACGGCCGAGGGGTTCTGGCACGCTGAGCAGGCCGGACTGCTCGAGGACTACCTGCCGCGGTACTTTCCCGCCCTGGCCGAGCTGGCCGCGTGCCATGGCACCGCCCTGGCACGGGTGCTGTGCCAGCACGGGTTTCCCTGGTTTGCCGCCGACGACGGCACACTGCAGGCGGGCGAGCAGTGCCTGCACACGGGCGGCCTGGCCGGGTCGCTGCGGCGGCTGCTGGCCGACCAGCTGGACGACCTGCGCCGGGCCCGCCGGGTCCGGTCAGCTGGGCAGGCCCAGTAGCCGGGCCGCGTTGTCCTTGAGGATCTTGGGACGGACTTCGGGCTTGATCTCGAGCTGCCCGAAGTCGCGCAGCCAGCGCTCGGGAGTCAGCAGCGGGTAGTCGGTGCCGAACAGCACCTTGTCCTGCAGCAGCGAATTGGCCGCCCGGACCAGCTGGGGAGGGAAATACTTCGGCGACCAGCCGGACAGGTCGATGTACACGTTGGCCTTATGGGTGGCGATGGAGATCGCCTCGTCCTGCCAGGGCACACTCGGGTGCGCCAGGACGACCGGCAGGCCGGGAAAGTCGGCGGCCACGTCGTCCAGCAGCATCGGATCGGACAGCCGCAGCTTGATCCCGCGCCCGCCCGGCAGCCCGGCGCCGATGCCGGTCTGCCCGGTGTGGAAGATGGCGGGCAAACCCGCCTCCTCGATGACCGAGTACAGCGGGTAGTAACGCCGCTCATCGGGCGCGAAGCCCTGCAGGCTCGGGTGGAACTTGAACCCCCGGACGCCGTGGTCACTGATCAGCCGCCGGGCCCGGCGGACCGCGTCCTGGCCGGCCAGCGGGTCGACCGAGCCGAACGGGATGAGCACGTCGGCATGCGCGGCCGCGCGGTCGGCCAGTTCCTCGCTGGACAGCGCCGGGTGGCCGGTGGCCGTGGCCGCGTCCACGGTGAACACCACCGCGGCGAGCTGGCGCGGCCGGTAGTACTCCGCGATCTGCTCGACGGTGGGCGTCCGGTCGCCGCCGGATTTGAAGTAGCTGGCCGACGCGGCGAGCAGCTCGTCGTCCAGGGACGCGTGCCCGTGCCCGTCCGATTCGACATGCACGTGGACGTCGATCCCCTGCAGCGCGGAAAGGTCGAGACCAGCCATCTGGCCACCTTATCGGGCCTATGTGTTGCCCTGGCCGGGGCCGCTGTGGCACCGTCGGCGGTGTGCAGCCGCAACGCCAGGTTCGCGAGGGTGACCTGCTCTGGACCCCGGGGCCGGACCGGGCCGGCCGCGCCAACGTCACCGCCTTCATCACGTGGCTGGCCGCCGAGCGCGGACTGGATTTCGGTGACTACGGCACGCTCTGGCAGTGGTCGGTGACCGACCTGGACGGTTTCTGGCAGGCGGTCTGGGACTACTGCGGCATCGAGGCCTCGGCCCCGCCCACGGCCGTCCTGGGCCGGCGGGACATGCCCGGCGCCGAGTGGTTTCCCGGTGCCCGGCTGAACTACGCCCAGCACGTGCTCCGCCGCGAGCAGCCGGGCCGGGATGCCCTGTTCTACCGCTCCGAATCCGCGCCACTGGCCGGGCTGTCCTGGGCGGACCTGGCCGGCAGCGTGCGGGTGCTGGCGACCCGGCTGCGCCAGCTGGGCGTGCGCCCCGGCGACCGGGTCGCGGCCTGCCTGCCGAACATCGCGCCGGCGGTAATCGCGATGCTCGCTACGACCAGCATCGGCGCGATCTGGACCAGCTGCTCCCCCGATTTCGGCTGGCGCGGGATCAGCGACCGGTTCGCTCAGCTCTCACCCAAGGTGCTGTTCTGCGTGGACAGCTACCGCTACGGCGGCCGCGACTACGACCGGGCCGCCGAAATGGCGCAGGTCATCAGGCTGCTGCCCAGCCTGGACCAGGTGATCGGAGTTCCCGGCCCGGCCGGGCAGGCCGTCGCCGGGGCGCGGGCCTGGGCCGAGGTCATGGATCACCCGCCGGTGCCGGCCCAGGGCTTTGCGTTCGAGCAGGTGCCGTTCGGCCATCCGCTGTGGATCCTGTTCTCCTCCGGCACGACGGGACTGCCCAAGGCGATCACCCACAGTCACGGCGGGATCCTCATCGAGCAGCTGAAGCTGCAGACCTTCAACATGGACCTGCGGGCCGGGGACCGGCTGTTCTTCTACACCACCAGCGGCTGGATGATGTGGAACTTCCTGGTGAGCTCGCTCCTGATCGGGGTGCAGCCGCTGCTGTACGACGGCAGCCCGGGCCATCCGCGGCCGGACGTGCTGTGGGAGATGGCCCAGGACGCCCGGGTCACGCTGTTCGGGGCCAGCCCGGCGTACGCCGGCATGCTGGCCCGGGCTGGGGTGGTGCCCGCGGAGCGCTTCGACCTGTCCGCGCTGGCGACGGTAATGCTGGCGGGCTCACCGGTGTCGCCGGAGACCGGCGCCTGGTTCTACCGGAACGTCAAGCCAGATCTGTGGCTGCACGTGGGCAGCGGCGGCACCGACATCTGCAGCGGCTTCACCGGGGGCGCGCCGACGCTCCCGGTCTACGCGGGTGAGCACCAGGCCCGCAACCTCGGGGTAGCCGCGTACTCCTTCGGTGCGCGCGGCGAGCCCGTCACCGGCGAGGTCGGCGAGCTGGTGATCACCCAGCCGCTGCCCTCGATGCCGGTCCGGCTGTGGAACGACGACGGCGGCGAGCTGTACCGGCGCACCTATTTCGCCGACTTCCCTGGCGTGTGGCGGCAGGGCGACTTCTTCAAGGTGAACGAGCGCGGCGGCTGCTTCGTGCTCGGCCGCAGCGACGCCACCCTGAACCGCCACGGCATCCGGATCGGCACAGCAGAGATCTACGCCGCGCTCGAATCGGTCCCGGAGGTGGCGGACGCCCTGATCGTGAACCTGGACCTGCCGGGAGGCGGCTCCTTCATGCCGTTGTTCGTCACGCTGGCGCCCGGAGCCGTCCTGGACGACGCGCTGCGCGCCAGGATCGCGGCGCGGCTGCGCGCCGAGTACACCGCGCGGCACGTTCCGGACCAGGTCATCGCGGTGCCCGCCATCCCGGTGACGCTGACCGGCAAGAAGATGGAGGTCCCGGTGCGCAAGATCCTGCTCGGGGCTGAGCCGGATCAGGCCGCCAACCGCAACGCCATGGCCAACCCGCAGGCCCTGGACGCGTTCGCCGAGTACGCGCATACCCAGCAGGACTACCGGCTGGTTCAGTCGTCCCCGTAGTGGCGGTCCGGCCGCACGTACCCGAAGAAAGCGCGTTTCTTGATCAGGTCGGCGACCTCCACGGGCACCATGGTTTCCCACGAGGGGTCGTTCGCGGCGATCCGGCGCAGCACATCCCGGCTGAAGATCGGCAGGTATTCGGGGTTGAAGTTGTCCAGGTTGACGAAGCTGCCCCGGCCGGCCAGGTAGTCATACAGCGGCTGGATCTCGGGCTGGACCTTGATGTCGTCCACCGTCTTGAGCTCCTCGTCCGGCGATGGCCGCAGCGGGTACACGTAGAGCTTCAGGCCGTTCTTGAACAGCCGCCCGAAGCTCTCCAGGATGCCGCCGGGCAGCTGGGCGTAGCTTTTCTCGTCGAACAAGTCGATCAGGCTCGGCACGCCCATCACGATGCCGATCCGCTCCTTGGTCCGCTCCCCGATGTAGGCCGCCAGGCGGTAGTAGTGGAAGTAATCAGTGATCAGCACCGTCTCGCCGCAGGCAGACAGCAGGTCGGCCCGGGCCAGGAAGTCCCGCCGGTCCACGTCGGTGCGCTCGGCCAGCAGGTTGCGCATCGTGATCTCGGTCAGGCACAGGATCTCCTTGCCGGCCACGGCCGGGTCCTGCTCGAACTTGGCCCTGGCCGTGGCCAGCATGTCCAGGTTCACGTGCGTGGGCGGCCGGAAGCTGCCCCGCTCGACCAGGACGGCCTTCTTGCGCAGCACCTCGCTCGGCTGCAGCACCTCGCGGTCCGGGCCGAACATGGCCACGCCGCTCAGGCCCATCTGCACGAGCTTGAGTGCCATCAGCCGGTTGTCCACGCCGCGGAACTCGATGCCGCGGAACTGGATCATGTCGATCTCGATGCGGCCGGTGGTGAGCTGGTCCAGCAGGCTCTCGATCAGCCGCTCGGGCTCGTGGTGGTGGAAGAACGCACCATAGAGCAGGTTCACCCCGACGACCCCGAGCGCCTCCTGCTGCAGGTAGGCCTCGACGTCGAGCATGCGCACGTGCATGACGATCTGGCTCGGCTCGTCGTGCGTCTGGGACTGGAACTTCACCCCCATCCAGCCGTGGCATTCGTTGCCGCCCCGGTAGCTGCGGGCCACCACGGTGTCGGCGAAGGCGAAGAAGCAGTTCGAGTCGCCGCGCTCGTCGTTCAGCCGCTCGACGTTGAGCCGGAACTCATGGTCCAGCATGCCCTGCAGCCGGCCGACCGAGACGTACCGGTCCGCCTTGCCGTAGACAGCGTCGCTGACCGCCATGTCGTAGGCAGACATCGACTTGGCCACCGTGCCGGCCGCGCCGCCCACCCGGAAAAACCAGCGGACGACCTCCTGGCCGGCCCCGATCTCCGCGATCGTCCCGTACCAGCGCGGGTCGAGGTTGATCTGGAGCGCCTTCTGGTGGGTACTGGACCCCTGGTCGATGAGCTCGCTCATGCCTCTCCCTGCCTGCGCGCCCTGTCCGCTCTGGCGTCTGCGGCAGGCCCAGGGCGACGGCGGTCTGGAGCTACCATCAAACGCTGGGATTGTACTAATTCCGCACTACCTGCCGCCAGCCGCGCCCGCCCGGGCGCCAGATGTTCACCCGCGGCGGCCCCGGGTCAGTCCATTATGAGCACGGCCTTGCCGGTGACCTGGCCGACTTCCAGGGCGCGGTGGGCGTCGGCCGCCTGCGCCAGGGGGAAGGTGGCGCCGACCTGGACGCGCAGCTCGCCCGCGCCGAAATGGCCGGCCGCCTGCTCCAGGATGCCCCGCTGGCGCTCGCGGTGTTCGGCCCAGCCGTACACCGAGGGCGCCGGCGTCCAGGTGAAGGAGACCCGCAGGTTGCGGTTGTGCATGGCCTCGACCGCCTCGTCCTCCCACGGGCTCTCCACGTTGGAGACCAGGTCCCCGTAGGGGCGGGTGAGGAAGAAGCAGGCGGTGAACGTCTTGCCGCCGACGGTGTCGTGCACCACGTCCGCGCCGTCCGTCCCGGTAAATGCCCGCAGCTTGTCTCCCACGTCCTCGCGGGTGTAGTCGATGCACAGCTCGGCGCCGAGCGAGGCCGCCAGCTCGGCCTTGGCGCCGGGGCTGACGGTGGTGGCCACCCGTGCCCCGGCCAGCCGGGCGATCTGCACCGACATGTGGCCGACGCCGCCCGCGCCCGCCTGGACCAGAACGGTCTGGCCGGCGCTGACCCGGGCCCGTTCCCGCAGCGCCTCCCAGGCGGTGATGGTCACCAGGGGCGCCGCCGCGGCCTCGGTGAACGACAGCCGCTCCGGCTTGCGCGCCAGGTACCGCTCGTCCACCACCTTGGCCTCGGCGTAGGTTCCCGGGACCGGGCCGAAGCCGCCGTCGCAGAAATACACCTCGTCCCCGGGCCGGACCCGGGTCACGGCCGGCCCGGTGCGCTCCACCACCCCGGCGCCGTCCCAGCCGAGGATGGCGGGCAGCACGTTCCCGAACGTGCCGTGCTGGCGGAGCTTGTAGTCCACCGGGTTGATCCCGGCCGCCCGCAGCCGGACCAGGACGTCATGGTCGCCGCTGAGCTCGGGGTCGGGAACCTCGGTCAGCTGCAGGACCTCGGGCCCGCCGACCGCCGTCATCAGCACCGCGCGCATGAAACCAGCCTCCGTTCCGGTTTGCCCTCGCCACGCCTTGTAAATGCTGCCTAGCCTAAGCCGGTAACGTTCCCGGAACGGTAGCGGCGTAGCTTCGGCCTATGACCACCGGCAAGGGGCGAGGCCGCCGTACCGCGCTGGCGCTGGGCGCGCTGGCGGCACTGGCGTTCGCGGCCATGATCCCCGTTCTTCAGGTCCCAATGGTGAAGGCCGACTGACCGGCGGCGGGCGTGGCATGGATCAGCGCAGGTGCGTACCGCCAGGTGAGGCAGGCGATCGCGCCGAAGGGGATGGGAAGCAGGTAGGTGACGGCTCGGTACAGCAGCACGGCGGCTGTTATCTGCGCAGTGGCATGGTGGCCGGCGCCGGCGGCCAGAATGGCGATCAGTCCGAGTTCGGTGATTCCCAGGCCGCCGGGGGTAAGGGGCAGCACCGTCAGCAGCCGGACGAACGCGAAGGCCGCAAGAGAAACCTGCCAGGGCACTTGCGCTTGGGATAGGCCGATGCCGCGCAGGCACGCCAGCAGGACGAGCCACAGGGTGAGATTGCTCGCCGCCGTGGCGGCGGTCATCCGCCAGCCGCGTGCGGCGATCAGGGCGCCCGCTTGGCTGCGGAAGCCGAGCAGCGATGCAGGGATGTCGAAGGACGCCTGCCGGCGCGCCAGCCGGCAGGCGACGACGAGCACGAACTGCAACGCGCGGCCCGCGCGGACCGCGAATGACTCGCTGCGCAGCAGGAGGCCAAGCCCGGCCGCTGCGGCGCCGAGCAAGGCCAGGCCCACGGCTGCGGCGGCGATCAAACCGGCCCCGGGCCGGGTGGCCGTCACCAGGATCAGCACGGCCAGGACGGGCAGGCCCAAGCGGGCGAAGACGTTCCAGATGCCCGACACCAGGGTGTAGAGCACGTTTTCTGCTGTGCTGATGCCCCAGCTCGAGAGCATTGCCCAGCCGACCCCCACGGCCAGGGCCCCTCCGGCGGGCACGGTGTTCGCCACTGCACTGGAGCCGAGATTCACCAACGCCGCCTGGCGCAGCCGGATCGATGGCAGTACCGAGCAGATCATGATCCAGGTCGAGGCCATACTGGCGGCGGCCGCGGCGGCGACCAGGATTACCTGAGCCCATGACATCGCGTGCATGCTGGCCCACACGCCGCGGTAGGACGCGAAACGCGGGACGGCGAACAAGAAGATCACCGCGGCCAGGGCTACCGGCAGCGCGGCACGGAAGACCCTTCGGCTTTCTCGCGGCTGCGCTCGGGTCACCTGCGGCCGCGGCGCGGCACCGCGTCCAGGAACAGTCCCAGGGGCCGTGAGCAGGCCCTGGGAGGTGATCGCGGTGGCTGGGGATAGGTGAAGGTCGCCCCGGGCCGGGTTCACCGGTGCGCCCAGCCGGCCCGGCGGCGGCCAGCGGCCAGCCGGCTGGTGACCAGGTGGTAGGCCAGCAGCAGAACCGCCGCGCCGGCGATGGCGGTCAGCCAGGTAGAGGGGTTGAAGAAACCGTGCAAGGTGTCGACGCGGAAGAACTCGGCCGCCCAGCCGCCCAGCAGTGCTCCGCCCACCCCGATCACGCAGGTCAAGATGAGGCTCTGTGATCGCCTGCCGGGGATCAGCATATTGGCCAGCAAGCCTGCGCCCAGGCCGCGAACGATCCATGCGATGATGCTCATAACCGGCTCCTCAGTCAGTGACGAAAGTTGACGTACGGGTAGCCGGTCCTGCGCGACAGATCACGGCGGGAGAAAGTAACTCCTGCGGGCTCTTGCCCTTTTCCGGGCCGCTGCGCCCTTCCCGGCGCCGGCCCGAACACGAAAAAACCGGACGCTGCGCTGCCCCGCGTACTTCGCGAGTGCAGCTGCCGGGGTCCGGAGCAATATCCTGACGGTACCCCGCTGATGCGCTGATGTCCACGGCGGGATCAGTCCGCAGGAAGCGCGGGCGGCGACCGCCCCGTGGCATCAACCTGAGCCCGCCACCAGCGGACACTGGCCGCTCAGCCGGGTAGCCGGATAGCAGCCTTGCTGGCCACGGACGGCCGCCATGGCAGTACGCCCGCCGCCGGGTATCGGTGGCTACCCAGCTTAAGCCTCGCCAAGACGATCGCTCAGAAGGCGGCGGGGCGCTTGGATCGCCGGCCGGCGTACCGCCGAGGAGGGCAAGAAGGAGCTGGGGCGCTGCTCACGCCGGGGTTCGGGCACACGGCACCGGAGCAGCGGTTCCCCGACAGGGGCCGCGTCAGAAATGTCAGCGGCAGGAAACACACGCCCACCGCCACCCAAGATCAAATCCTGCGGACCGGGGCAACGACAAGCCTCATCCAGCTCAACGAGATCCCATCCCAGACAGCCCCGGAGGCAGCGGCCGCGCCCAGCTGGAGCACCGAATAGGCCGCCGCGGGCACCGAGCTGTCGGTGATCCCGGCCGGGCAGGAGGCCCTGACCTGCATCATTGTCGAGCTCGTCGACGACTCAGCGCGGGGACTCATGGTGATCGAGAAAGTCCTGGATTGTGACGTCGAGAGACTCCAGGTGCACCGAGGAGTTCGGACCGAGGACAGTGGCCAGCCGCGGCGCGAGCTGGGAGCAGGCGGCATGCAGTGGCGTGACCAGATGCAGCAGCGTCTCCTTCGGCATGCGCCGGACGAGTCCGGCGATGGCGATGGAACCGAGTGCGGTTCCATCATTCGGATCAAGCAGCGGGGCAGCGATTCCGTTCATTTCCGCGTGATTGTCGCTAAACGACAGCGCATAGGACTGCGCGCGTATACGGGTGAGCAGGGCCGGCAGCCCGCGCCGGACGGCCTCGGGCGCGTGGCTGCGGATGATGTCCTCGGCTTCTTCTTCGGGGAGAAACGCGAGGATGGACTTGCCGCTGCAACCCGCGGTCAGGGGCGATCGCTCGCCGATGGTCGCCAGCCTGCGCAGCGGGTTGCCGGGCGGCTCAGCGGCGAGGACCAGCACCCGGTGCGCGCCGCTGCGCAGGTGCAGCGTGACCGTTTCCGATGCCTCCGTAGCGAGCTTGGCCAGGACCGGTCGGGCGAGCCGGAGCAGCGCGGGCCGCGGTCCGATCAGTGAGGCAAGGGCCACCGCCCGGCTTCCGATCCGGTACCCGCTGCGGCCCACATGGTCCACGAAACCGTAGTCCTGAAGGCTGCGGAGGATTCGGTACGCCTTGGTCTTAGTCAGCTGAGCTCGGTCGGCGATCGTCGGCAGCGACGCCGGCTGCTCTAGGCCGGCGAGGGTCTCCAGCACCCGAAGCGCCCGGATGTGGCCGTCCTCCTGAACCGATGCGCCCATCGCAATCCTTCAAGTTTCGAATACTGCAACTTCAGTTGTACCAAACCTGGGAGGCGACCGACGGTGGACAACAGGAAGCCAACGCCGCCTAGCCGCGGCGAAGTACACCTCACGGGCGGCCGCGTCGGCCTGTTCCGGGGGTGAAGAAGCGCCCCAAACAGGGGTGACCTGGAAGATCAAGAGAAAGGAACGACCATGACCAACACGATCGATCTCGACGCCGCGCGTGCCCTGGCCAACTACAAGGGCGACGACGCGGTCCGCACAGCGAACTACTCGGCGGACTTTCCGTGCATCCGCGCTGAGGTGAGCCCGGAGGAGTGGCAGGCCCGGGTCGATCTCGCGTCGTGCTACCGGCTGGTCGACCTGTACGGGATGAGCGACCTGACCTACAACCACATCACGGCTCGGGTGCCCGGGACCGACACATTCCTGATCAACCTGTACGGCCTGCTGTACAAGGAGGTCACCGCGTCCAGCCTGGCCAAGGTGGACCTGGACGGCAACGTCGTGTGGAAGCCCGAGGGCACCGACTACGGCATCAATGCCGCGGGCTACGTGATCCACAGCGCCATTCACGCGGCCCGCGACGACATCGACGCGGTCATCCACACCCACAGCCTGGCCGGCATGGCGGTGGCCGCGATGAAGTCCGGGCTGCTGCCGCTGAGCCAGCACTCCATGCGCTTCAGCGGGCACCTGGCCTACCACGACTACGAGGGACCTGCCCTGAGCGAGCAGGAGAAGAAGACGCTGGTCGCCGATCTCGGCGAGCACCGGGCCATGATCCTGCGCAACCACGGTCTGCTGGTGGGCGGCCCGACCATCGCCGAGGCGTTCAACCTCCTGTACCAGCTGGAGATCTCCTGCCGGGCCCAGGTTTCCGCCCTCGCCGCCGGTCAGGACGCGGTGCAGGAACCAGCGCAGGAAGTCATCGACCTGACCGCGCACATCTTCGCGCCCGGCACGATCCGCCGCTACGGCTTGCTGGAATGGCCCGCGATGCTGCGCCGGGTGGAGGCGGAGAGCAAGAACAGCCCCTACCCGTACTACGCGAGCTGATCACCGTGCAAACCGACGTCGATCCAGACACGACCTGCCCCGGGCCGGACCCGGACCCGCGCCCTCCGGTGCGGTTCACGGTGCCGCCCGGCGCGGTCGACACCCACGCCCATGTCGTGGGTGACACCTTCGTCGAGCGGCGCAGCTACACCCCGCCGCCCGCAGCAGGCTCGGAATACCTGCGGATGCTGAACGCCACCGGCATGACCTACGGCGTGCTGATCCAGGTCAGCGTGCACGGTGCCGACAACTCGGTGATGCTCGGCGTGCTGGCCGCACACCGCGACCGGCTGCGCGGGGTGGCGGTCGTCGCCCCCGATGTCTCCGACACCGAACTGGGCCGCCTCGCCGACGCCGGCGTGGTCGGCCTGCGGCTCAACACGATCTCCGGTGGCGGGTTCGGATTCGACCGGATCGACCGCTACGAGGCGATCTGCGCCGAGATGGGCTGGCACCTGCAACTGCTCACCAGCACCCAGCGGCTGGAGCCGGTGGCATCGCGGATCGCGAGCCTGCGGGTACCGGTGGTCGTCGACCACCTCGGCGATGTCGAGGTGGCCGGCGGGCTGGGCCAGCCCGGCTGGAAGCTGCTGCTCGAACTGGTCAGGGACGGGGTCTGGACGAAGCTGTCCGGCGCGTTCCGGCTCTCCAGCGAACCCGGCTACGCCGACACCATCCCGTTCGCGCGGGAGCTGGTGGAGGCCGCGCCGGACCGTTGCGTGTGGGGTTCGGACTGGCCACAGGTCGGCTTCTGGGGCCGCATGCCCAACGTCGGCGAGCTGCTTGACCTGCTGGCCGACTGGGTGCCGGATCCGGCGGCCCGGCGGGCGGTGCTGACCGCCAACGCGCACCGCCTCTACGGCTTCCCCGGCTCGCCCTGAGACCGCGAGCCTCCAACGAGAGAAAGAAGAAGCACGTGCTGACAGACGCGCCCGCTGTGTTGCGGGAGTTGCTGGCCAAGCCGGGGCTGCTGCGGGCCCCGGGAGTATTCGAGGGGCTCGGCGCCCACCTCGTCCGCCGGGCCGGGTTTTCGGCGGCCTACCTGACCGGGGCCGGGGTCGCGGTGTCCGGCTATGGCCTGCCGGACATCGGCCTGGTCACCGGCTCCGAGATGGTGGACCGGGTCGCGCTGGTGGTGCAGGCCAGCGGACTGCCAGTGATCGCGGACGCGGACACCGGTTACGGCAACGCCGTCAACGTCGTGCGCACCGTGCGCGGCTACGAGCGGGCCGGGGTCGCGGCGATCCAATTGGAGGATCAGGCGTTCCCCAAACGGTGCGGTCACCTGACCGGCAAGGAACTGGTCAGCGCCGACGAGTTCGCGCGCAAGCTGCACGCGGCCCTCGACGCGCGGGAGGCCGGCACGCTCGTCATCGCCCGCACCGACGCCCGCGGCCCCGCCGGGATCGACGAGGCGATCATCCGGGCGAAACGGTACGCCGCGGAGGGCGCAGACCTGATCTTCGTCGAGGCACCTGAGTCCCGCGAGGAGATCGAGCGGGTCGCCGCCGAGGTCGACGCGCCGCTGGTGTTCAACGTGGTCCCGTCCGGCCGCAGCCCTGAAATCGACGAGGACGACCTGGAGCGGCTCGGGTTCAAGCTCGCGATCTACCCCGGCGCGCTGCTCGGCCCAGTGGTATCCGCCATGGCGACGTCGCTGGCCGGCCTGGGCGGGCGGCCCGCCGGGGAGGTCGCCGGGCCAGCCGGTGTGTTCGGCCTCGTGGGCTTGGGCGAATGGACCGAGCTTGACGAGCGATATCAGTGACAGGAAAGGGATTCCCATGAGCATGACCATGATCGAGAAGATCCTGGCCCGCGCGTCCGGGCAGGAGCAGGTCAGCGCGGGCGATACGGTCGTGTGCCGCGTCGACATGAACGTGCTGATCGACCTGATGTTCACGAACTGGCCGGACCCGGTGAAGATCGCCGATCCCGCCCGGACCGCGATCATCATGGACCACGCGGTGCCCGCGCCCACGCTCACCGATGCGAACTCCGGTGTGGCCGCGCGCAAATTCGCCCGGTCGTTCGGGATCGAGAAATTCTTTGACGTCGGGCGGCACGGCATCTGCCATCAGGTCATCGCGGAGAACGCGCTCGCATTGCCCGGCCAGGTGCTGACCTGCACCGACTCGCACACCTGCGCGGGCGGCGCGTATAACACCGCGGCCCGCGGACTCGGCCCGGCCGAGGTGATCGCGATCCTGTGCACCGGCCAGACCTGGTACACCGTCGGCCCGACCATCCGCTACGAGCTGGTGGGCGAACTGCCGGCCGGCATCGGCGGCAAGGACGTGTTCCTGTACCTGGCCAATGCCTGGGGTGATGCGACCAACCACAACCTCGAGTTCGGCGGGCCGGGCCTGGCGTCGGTGCCGATGAACGACCGGCGCACCATCGCCACCCAGGGCGCGGAGATCTCCGCCGACTTCACCACCTTCGGCTTCGACGACCGCTGCGCCGAATTCCTCGCCGCCCACGACGCCGGGAGCTACCACCCGGCTGACCCCGACCCCGGCGCCGTCTACTCCGACGTCCGGACCATCGACCTGAGCGCGCTTGAGCCGTACGTCGCGAGGCCGGGCAAGGTCAGCGGCAACGCGCTGCCGGTGTCGCAGGTCGAGCACCGCAACGTGCACCAGTGCTTCATCGGCTCGTGCGCCAACGGGCAACTGGAGGACCTGCGCATCGCCGCCGAGATCCTCGCCGGCCGGTCGGTGGCCGCCGGGGTGCGCCTGATCGTCACTCCGGCCTCGCAGGCCGTCTACCGCGACGCCGTGCGGCTCGGCTACGTCGAGAAGCTCGCCGACGCCGGCGCGGTGGTCACCAACTCCACCTGCGGCGCCTGCTTCGGCTACCACATGGGCCTGCTCGGCGACGGCGAGGTGTGCCTGACCGCCAGCACCCGCAACTTCCGTGGCCGGATGGGCAGCCCCCGTGCGGAGATCTACATGGCCTCCACCGCCACCGTGGCGGCCTCCGCAATCTCTGGCCGGATCACCGACCCCAGGGAGGGACTGGCATGAACTACGAGCTCACCGGGCGGGCGTGGGTGTTCGGCGACAGCATCGACACCGACGCCATGTATCCCGGCTTCGCGATGAAGCTGCCGATTCCCGAGGCAGCGCGGCACATCTTCTATGACTTGCGTCCCGGCTGGACAGACGACGTGCAGCCCGGCGACATCGTCGTGGCAGGCCGCAACTTCGGCATCGGCTCCAGCCGCCCGGTCGCGGCCCTGATGCGCCACCTCGGCGTCGCCGCGCTCGTAGCTGAGGAGTTCAATTCGCTGTTCTTGCGTAACGCGATCAACAACGGACTGCCCGCGCTGACCGTCCCGGGCGCCCGCGACTTCGTCGGCGAGGGTGACGAGATCACCATCGACCTGGCCGAAGGCTGGCTGGCCGTCGGCAACCGGCGCATCCAGGCAGCGCCGTTGCCCCGGATGGTGCTGGACATCCTCGACGCGGGCGGTCTCCTGCCCCGGCTGATCGCAGACGGCTACCTGCCCCGGCGGGACCAGGAGAGCGCGGCATGACCGGATCCGAGCAGGCCGGAATCCGCTGCGTGCTGATGCGCGGCGGCACCAGCAAGGGGCTGTACTTCCACGAAGCCGACCTGCCCGGGCCGGGACCGCGGCGGGACGCGATGCTGCTGCGGCTGATGGGCTCGCCGGACGTCCTGCAGATCGACGGTCTGGGCGGCTCCCGCCCCATCACCTCGAAGGTCGCGATCATCGCACCGTCCAGACGCGACCACGCCGATGTGGACTACACCTTCGCGCAGGTGGAGGTCGACCGGGCAGGCGTCGGTTACGCGGGCAACTGCGGCAACATCTCCTCCGGCGTAGGACCCTTCGCCGTGGATGAAGGTCTAGTCGAGGCGATCGAGCCGATGACGAGGGTCCGGATCTTCAACACCAACACCCAGGCCCTGATCGTCGCCGATGTGCCGGTCCGACACGGGCGCGCGCGAGTGACGGGGGACCTGGCCATCCCCGGCGTGCCCGGTACCGGTGCCGAGATCGTGATGAACTGGGTCGCCACGATCGGCGCCAAGACGGGCCGCCTGCTGCCCACCGGCCGGGCGGTGGACGAGATCACGCTCGAGACCGGCGGGACCGTTCAGGCGACGCTTTGCGACGCCGGCAACGCCTGCGTGTGGGTGCTCGCCACCGAACTCGGCCGCACCGGCAGCGAGCTCGCCGACGAGATCAACGAGGACGCCGGCCTGATCGGCATGGTGCGGGAAATCCGCGGCAAAGCCGCCGTCCGGATGGGACTGGCGACCGACTGGGCCCTGGTCGACGAGCAGTCGCCGGGCCTGCCGATGGTCGGGCTCGTCGCACCGCCGGAGAGGTATCGCACCCTGTCCGGGGGGGAGGTCGAGGAGAAGCAGATGGATCTGCGGGTCCGGTTGCTGTTCATGAACCGGTTGCACGAGAGCATCGCCGGGTCGGGCTCGATCTGCCTGGCCGCCGCGTCAAAGATTCCCGGTTCCGTTGTCGAAGCGGTGACCGCCGGGCGGCGGCCGGGTGAACTGCTGATCGGCCACTCGTCCGGCATCACCCCGGCGAAGGTCGAGGCCCACAGCGGTCCCGGCGGCGTCACCTTCGACATCCTCGGCTTCAGCCGCACCGCCCGGCGCCTGATGAACGGCACCGCCTACTACCCACCACTGGACCAGGGCAATGCACCATGACAGGCCTGATACCGGGACCCATCCTTGCTCACCTTCCGGACAGTGCCGCGCCACGGAAGGGCCGATCCCTAGCGCTAGGCTGACACAGGGCTTGGTGATCGCCATGCAGCAGTACAGCAGGAAGCATGTGATCGACCTGCTCAATCACCTTGGGGTACACCCCGTAGCTGGGGAGGCGTCGCGGGCTCTGCCCGATCCGGCTGACGCCGATCAGGTCGCGAAAATGGTGGATGCAGCACGGCCTTTCCCCGCGATGACTTGATTAGCCGGATGGGTGGCAGTCCCTGAGTCAGGACGCTCGTCGCGCGCCGATCAGGCCTGGCCTCTGTCGTGGCCCCGCCGTCAGGCACGCTGGGTCAGCAGAGACACCCCTGGGTCAACGGCGCGCCGCAGGTGTGTCCGCGCGGAGCAAGGCCGCGAAGTTGACGCGCTCATACAGATTGGGTGATTACGTGTACGTGTGCGTCGCCACGCTCATCACGGAAGGTAGGACTGGTCCGCGCAGCCCAGCTGCTGAGACCCGCAGGGCACTGCTGCCGCTGACAGCGGCGGTTGCTTGCTGAGTCAGCGGCGCGGGAAGTGCCTGCACCTGCCGCCCAGCCACCGTAAGGGCCAGATAGCGAACACACCGCGGAATAACCGGGTGCGTCAGCTCCGCTCTTGTCACTCTTATGCATAATTTCCCCGATCCGGGGAGATCTCACCGGATTAAGTGTTCAGGTCGCCCCTCGGGAACGACCCCTTTGCCCATGGTGGGCTCGGTGTGACCGTGGCGTCCACTAGCGGTTTCCTGGGCCGGTACGCGGCGCGGCATAACCGGCGGAGGGAGACCGGTTTGGGCTTCGGGACGCGGGTAAGACGACACGCTCTTGATCGAACCGGAGGGCTGACGCCTCACGGAGGGAACGCCCATGCAGCACGACAACACCTCAAGCCGGAGATGGCAGCCTGCCAAACGACTGGCCGGGTCCATCGGCATCGGTGCCGCCGCCGGGGCAGTGACTGCGGCCGGTGTGATGTTCGGCCGCAAGGCGGTCACCACCGCCAAGATCGGCAAGGGGCATCCGCTCAAGCATCGCGTGCTCGATCTGGCGGCCGGTGCTATCCAGCCGAAATACCCGCTGGACGCGATGAGCACCTACCTTAATGGCTTCCACATGTACGCCGATGAGATGGGCCGGCAGGTGGAGGCGACACATTTCTGCATCCACCTGCGCCACGACCTGCACCAGTGCGTGATCTTCGACCGCAATGCGCCTGACGCGCGCCTGATCGGGATCGAGTACATCATCACCAAGGAGCGTTTCCGCAGCCTCCCCGAAGACGAGAAGCGGCTGTGGCATAGCCACGACTATGAGGTCAAGTCCGGCATCCTGGTCGCCCCGGGGATTCCTGATCTCGCGGAACATGCCTATTTCAGCGACCTCGTGACGACCTATGGGAAGACCTTCCATACCTGGCAGTACGACCGTGACGATTTCCCCTACGGAATCCCGCAGCTGATGATGGGCCTGACGCAGGACGGGCAGGCGAACGAGGCGCTGATCCACGACCGCGACCGCAGGCTCGGTGTCTCCGCCGCGCGCAAGCGGCAGAACCGGGCCGATATCCCGGCCCCGGAGGTGGCGCCAGGCGCCAACTCCTGGGAAAGCGGCCGGACCGTGCAGACACGCCTGGAGGAGATCGACTTCAAGCGGTAGCTACACCCGGTGGCTGACAGCTGATCGGGTTGCAGGCGCGGCGGTGGACATCACGGGCAATCATGGCGTCAGGTCGCGGCTGGCCCGGTCGGGCTGCCACTCCATCAGGACGGCGGTGGCATCGTCGCGCAGCCGGCCGTGCTGGTATTCCACGATCGCGCGGTTGAGGCGGCGCATCGTCTCGGGCACGGGCAGGCCCGCGCTGCAGTGCCGGATGACAAAGTCGGTGAGCCGCTCGATACCGAACGGGGTGCCGTCAGCCGCCCGGCCTTCGGTCACGCCGTCGGTGTAGAGCAGCACCCGGTCGCCGGGCTCCAGCTTCTCTGTGCATACCACGCCCGGGTCCTCGCCGTCCGTGACCTGGCGGTCATCCACGCCGGCCAGGCCCAGCGGCGGCCGCGGGGAGCGTGCCAGCTCCTTCGCCGTCCGGTTGCCGCGGATCAGCAGCGGCGGCGGATGGCCGCAGGGTATCCAGCTGAGCAGCCCGGTGGCCACGTCCAGGTCGCATAGCAAGGCGGTGACGAACCGGCTGTTCCCGAACTGCCGGGCGATGGCGTGGTCGGCTCGGGCCATGACGGCGGCCAGCGAGCCGCCCGCCCGGCGGGTGCTACGGCAGGAAGCCAGGCACACACTGGCCATCAGGCCCGCGGCCAGGTCGTGACCGAGCGCGTCGAAGATCGACACGTGCAGGTGATCGCCCATAAGGGCGTAATCGAAGGCGTCCCCGCCAACTTCATAAGCAGGCTCCAGAGATGCGGACACCAGGGCCCGGCTGGTCGCGAGCGTCCGCGGGGGCAGGAACGCCCAGACCAGTTCGGCCTGCAGCGCCATCTCTCGGCTGCGCTGCACGTGTGGGTACGTGTCGCTGGAGTGATTCTTGGCCGCGATCATCAGGGCGGCCAGGGAGGCGAGCGTCCGGTACCTGGCCAGCATGGCCTCGCTGCGGTCGGTAACAGTCAGGCCGAGCACGCCCAGCCGCTCGGTGCCGTCGACCAGCGGAATCCACAGCTGGTGGACCTCTGCATGACGGCTGGACTGGATGGTGACCGTCTGATAGGCGCGCCCGGCCAGGGTCGAGTCGAGCGACAGCACGTCCGGGGGCCGGCCGCCCTCGGCCGCCAGGGGCACCAGGTGCTGCTGCTGCAGATCGGCCAGGTAGACCTGGACCGCCGACACGCCCAGGGCCCGGGTGGCCTGGGCCAGCTCCCCGGGCACGCTCTCGGGGCGCATCAGATGCGAGCGGCTCAGCAACGCAGCCATCATGCGGCCAGTGACCGCGTCCAGGTCACGGTCTCGCCGGCGCCGTCCAAGCCGTCTGGACATCCTTCCGCGTTCAGCTCCGCGCATCCTTGTTGGCCGCAATGTCACTCGGTCCCCACGGAGATGGCCTGCATGGCCGGGTCGGTGGCGCCGGGAATCAGGAAGCCGGCGGGAGGCCCGCTGCTCAGGTAGCCCATGACCGGCCTGCTTTCCATCCAGATGGACCCTTGATCATGACCCGTTCCGGATATCCGTGAGCAACAAAGGATTTGAGCTTAACCGCCGGAAATGGCCTGCCTGGCCCCCCGACGGCAAACATGACCCGAGCGGACGGCTAAGCAGCGGGGGTACCTGCGGGACGAGGGCCTCTGTTTCGGGACAAAAATCCGCGGTAGATGTGTCAACTTCGTATCCGGGGTACCCGCAAGGGGCGTGACGGCGGTGCGACTGCTATGTCCGGGGCCGTCGTCCAGGGCCAGGGAGCTCATGGCCCAGACGATGCTCACCGTGGTGCTGTTCGCCGGGGCAGCTGAGGGCGGCCCTTCCCCGCCCAGGGGTGTCCAAGCCGGACGGTGAAGTCCGGCCTGGACACCGGGATCAGGTGAGGTCGAACCGGTCGAGGTTCATGACCTTGTCCCACGCGGCTACGAAGTCGCGCACGAACTTCTCCTGCGCGTCGCGGGCGGCATAGACCTCCGAGATGGCGCGCAGCTGGGAGTTCGAGCCGAAGACGAGATCGACGGCGGTGGCGGTCCACTTGACCTCGCCGGTGCCGCGATCCCGGCCCTCGTACACGTTCTCCTCAGCCGAGGCGGACGTCTTCCACTCCGTGCCCATGTCGAGCAGGTTCACGAAGAAGTCGTTGGTCAACGTCCCGGGCCGGTCGGTGAACACGCCGTGCCGGGTCTGCCCGGCGTTGGCGTTCAGGGCCCGCAGGCCGCCAATCAGGACCGCCATCTCCGGAACGGTCAGCGTCAGCATGTACGCGCGGTCGACGAGCAGGGTCTCCGGGGAGAGCTTCTCCCCCGGCTGCAGGTAGTTGCGGAAGCCGTCGGCCTGCGGCTCCAGTACGGCGAAGGACTCGACGTCCGTCTGCTCCTGCGCGGCGTCGGTGCGGCCCGGCGCGAACGGCACGGTCACGTCGGCGCCGGCGTTGCGAGCCGCCTGCTCCACGGCCGCGCAGCCGCCCAGGACGATCAGGTCGGCGAGCGAGACCTTCGTGCCTGTGGTCTGCGCGGCGTTGAACTCCTGGGCGACCCGCTCCAGCACCGGCAGCACCGTGGCCAGCTCGGCCGGGTCGTTGACCTCCCAGTCCTTCTGTGGTTCCAGGCGGAGACGGGCGCCGTTGGCCCCGCCGCGCTTGTCGGTGCCGCGGAAGCTGGCCGCCGCCGCCCAGGCGGTGCGCACCAGTTGCGGGATCGACAGGCCCGCGTCGAGGATCGCGCGCTTGAGCTCGGTGATCTCCGCCTCGCCGACCAGCTCGCCCTCGACCGCCGGAACCGGGTCCTGCCACAGCTGCGGCTCCGCGACCCAGGGGCCGAGATAGCGCGAGATCGGGCCCATGTCGCGGTGCAAGAGCTTGTACCAGGCCTTGGCGAACGCCAGGGCGAACTCGTCCGGGTGCTCGGCGAAGCGGCGCGAGATCGGCTCGTAGACCGGGTCCACCCGCAGGGCCAGGTCGGTGGTGAGCATGGCCGGGCGACGCTTGTCGTCCGGGTCCTGCGGACCGGGGATCGTGGCCTCGGCGTCCTTCGCCACCCACTGCCAGGCACCGGCCGGGCTCTTGGTCAGCTCCCACTCATGGCCGAACAGGTTCTCGAAGAACTGGTTCGACCACTGGGTCGGGGTGGACGTCCACGTCACCTCGAGACCGCTGGTGATCGCGTCCGCGCCCTTGCCGGTGCCGTGGGTGTTGCGCCACCCGAAACCCTGCTCCTCGACCGGCGCCCCCTCGGGCTCGGGGCCGATGTGATCGGCCGGAGCGGCGCCGTGCGTCTTGCCGAAGGTGTGGCCGCCGGCGATGAGGGCGACGGTCTCCTCGTCGTTCATCGCCATCCGGCGGAAGGTCTCACGGATGTCGCGCGCGGCCTTCAGCGGGTCGGGCTCGCCGTTGGGGCCCTCCGGGTTGACGTAGATCAGCCCCAGCTGCACCGCGCCCAGTGGCCCGGACAGTTCCCGGTCGCCGCTGTAGCGCTCGTCACCGAGCCAGGTGTCCTCCGGCCCCCAGAAGATCTCCTCGGGCTCCCAGATGTCCGGCCGCCCGAAGCCGAAGCCGAAGGTCGGCAAACCCATCGACTCCAGCGCGCAGTTACCGGCGAACACGAGCAGATCGGCCCAGGAAATCTTCCGGCCGTACTTCTGCTTGACCGGCCACAGCAGCCGGCGCGCCTTGTCCAGGCTCACGTTGTCGGGCCAGCTGTTGAGCGGGGCGAAACGCTGCGCGCCCTGACCGCCGCCGCCGCGGCCATCCGCGATGCGGTAGGTGCCGGCTGCGTGCCAGCTCATCCGGATGAACAGCCCGCCGTAGTGGCCGAAGTCGGCCGGCCACCAGTCCTGCGAGGTCGTCAGCACCTCGAAGATGTCCCGCTTGAGCGCCTCGACGTCGAGGGTCCTGAACTCTTCCGCGTAGTCGAAGTCCTCACCCAACGGATTGGACCGGGGCGAATGCTGGCGGAGAACCTGCAGCGGTGGCTGGTTCGGCCACCAGTCCTGGTTCGTCCTGGGCTGGTGCGGCTTGGGCTCCGGGGAAGGAATTACCGGGTTCTCGCTCTCGCTGCCGTGCTCAGACACGTCGCTCTATCTCCTGTCTCGCTAGTTCTTCGGCCGGCTGGTTGGCGCTGACCTTGGTTACTCAGAAGCTGCCGAGATACATCGGGGACATCGGCCCCAGTAGATGACCTCGGCCTCGTCGATCGTGAAGCCGCGGTCGTCGGACGCGGTCAGGCAGGGCGCGGCGCCGACGGCGCAATCGACATCGGCGACCGCGCCGCACGACCGGCACACGACGTGGTGATGGTTGTCCCCGGTCCGCGACTCATAACGCGCCACGGAACCCATCGGCTCGATGCGCCGTACCAGGCCCACGGCCGTCAGCGCGTGCAGCACGTCGTAGACGGCCTGGTGGGAGACCACGCCGAGATTATCCCGCACGACACCGATGATCGAGTCCGTGCTGGCGTGGGGATGATCGTGCACGGCCTTCAGCACCGCTAGCCGGGGAGCCGTCACGCGCAGCGAAGCCCCGCGCAGCATGCGCTGGAAGTCCGGCGTCGTGGGCACCCGCACAAGTATTAACCGTTTTCTGGAATCAATCAAGATTAGGCTGCCCTCCGGCCTCGCATTTGACCAGGAATGTCAGCGCGTCATAGTGGCCTGTGACAGGCCGCCATTCCACCTGGGTGGCTACCTGCGCGTTCGTGTTTCTGCGCGTCAGCGGCTGCTGATGTTTGCCCGCGCCATGCTGGGTAGCGGCATGATATGACTGAGTCATATTCACGGGCGGCCAACCTGCTCGGTGCGCTGGCGCTGGCCGTCTCCGACCAGATCCGGGACGCAACCGAGCAGGAGGCCGACGGGCTGGCCCGATCCGAGCCCGCCGCGCTGGTGTCGCTGGCTCACTACCCTGGCCAGCCGGTCGGTGCCGTGGGCCGGACCCTGGGCCTGACCCATTCGGGCGCCGTGCGCCTCTCGGACCGGCTGGAAGCCGCCGGGCTGGTGCGGCGCACCAGCGTAGGCCCGGGGCGGACGGTGGCCCTGCATCTGACGGCGGCCGGTCAGCTTGCTGCGGAGCAGGTCCTGACCCGGCGGCAGGCCGTCGTTGACCAGCTTGTCCGCCGGCTCGATCCTGGCGAGGCGGCCGCGCTGGAACGGCTGGCGGGGCACCTGCTCGCTGCTATCACGACCGACCGGGACAGCGCTCGCCGCCTGTGCCGCTTGTGTGATGAGCCCCTCTGCACGACTGAGGCAGGGTGCCCGGTGGACCACGCGGCGGGTTGAGAACAGTGCTGGGAACCCGTTACGTCTCCATCCTGCGCCGGCCGGGGACGGCCCGGCTGTTCCTGCCCACGCTGATCGCCCGCATCCCGGACAGCATCGCGGCGACCGCCATCGTCGTCCTCGTACGGTCGGCCACCGGCTCGTACTCCACCGCAGGCCTCACGGCCGGGGTGTTCGGTATTGGCACGGCGATATCGGCCCCGTTCACCGGGCGGGCGCTTGATCGCCTGGGCCAGCGCCGGGTGCTGGCCGTGCTCGCGGCCAGCTTCGCTGGCGCCCTAACTGCCCTCGCCCTGGCCTGCGGCCACCTGGCTGCTGATGAGCTCGGCGCGCTGGCCGTCGTGGCCGGCCTGGTCCGGCCGCCCGTCGAGGCCGCGCTGCGCGCCATGTGGCCGCGGCTGGTACCACCCGCTCAGGTCGACGCGGCCTACGCGCTCGATTCCACCGGACAGGAGCTCATCTGGATCGGCGGTCCCCTGCTGCTCGGGCTCCTCCTGGCTGCTGGCCGCCCGCAGCTGCCGCTGATGGCCTGTGCCGTTGTCACCGTGGCGGGCACCATCCTCTACACCGCAGCGTTGCCCGCCCCCGGTGAGCGGAAGGCCGCCAGCCCGGCACCCAGCCCGCTGCGCCGGGCGGGACTGCGCATCCTGCTCACGTGCGCCGCCTGTTACGGCGTAGCAGCGGGGATCCTGAATCTCGCGCTAGTTGCGTTCGCCGGAGCGCACGGCGGCGTGGCCTGGGCCGGCGTCCTGGTGGCGGTCTGGGGACTGGGCAGCCTGGCGGGCGGGCTCCTGTATGGCAGCCGGGACTGGGACGGCTCGGTCGAGCGACGGGCCATGGGCTGCCTCGCGCTGCTCGGGGCCACCCTCATGCTCCTCGCGGCCGCCCACAGCCTGATCATCCTGGCTCTGCTCATGGTTCCGCTCGGAGTGCCGCTTTCGCCCTGGCTAGGGTCGCTGAGCACCTCCGTTCAGCGCGCTGTCCCAGCGGGCAGCTCCACCGAGGCATTCGCCTGGACCTTCGCCGTCATCACCGTGGCCATGGCCGCCGGCAGCGCCATCAGCGGAGTGATCATCCAGGACACCGGCACGGAAACCGCCTTCCTGACCGCCGGAGGACTCGCCCTGGCCGGCGCAGCCTTCGGCGCGTTCCGGGAAGCTTTCACCGCGAGACCACCAGCGAGCACCCACGGGAAAGGCCATAAAACTGCTGGACAGAGCGCTCGTGGTGCCTAGGCGCGAGCAGACCGGCGCGGTTAGATGACCGCTATGACAGATGACCCTGAAGAGCCGGGCACAGCGGACAGGCCGAAGGACCCTGAGGTCGAGGAAGCCTTCGACCGGCTGGTCTCCGAAGGCAGCGACCGGCTGTCACGGCCGCTCGTTCCGCTGATAGCCACCGGTTTTGTGGGCGGTATCGATGTCGGAATCGGTGTGCTGGCCTACCTCGTCGTCGATCACCAGACGCGGCAGCCACTGCTGGCCGCCGCGGTGTTCCCGGTCGGGTTCATCGCACTGCTGCTGGCGCGCAGTGAGCTGTTCACCGAGAACTTCCTGGTCCCGGTGACCGCGCGGGTCGCCGGGCGCGGGTCGTGGTGGCAGCTGCTGCGGCTGTGGCTGGTGACGCTGACCGCGAACCTGGCCGGCGGGCTGGTGATGGCCGGGCTGATCGTGGTCGCACGGCCGGACCTGCGGGCAACTGCCGCCGAACTCGGGCGGCATTACGCGACGCTTGGGGTGTCCTGGCGGTCGCTGCTGCTGGCCGTCCTGGCCGGGATCGTCATCACGCTGCTGACCCGGATGCAGCACGCCAGCGACGATCTCGGTCCCAAGCTTGTCGCTGCGGTCGCGATGTCCTTCGTGCTGGTGGCGGCCCAGCTGTTCCACTCGGTGCTGGACTCGATCTTCATGTTCACCGGGCTGCTCAGCGGCCAGGCCCGCTACACCTGGGCCGCCTGGGGGCTGGCCCTGGCCTGGTCGGCCCTGGGCAACCTGATCGGGGGCGTCGGCCTGGTGACTTCCATCCGGCTGCTGCGCGTCCCGCACCGCGTCGCCGAAGAACGCGCCGCGCTGAACCCGGACCAGTGACCCCGCTGGAGCAAGTCCGGCCGG
>JBAPYC010000446.1:0-4767 GCA_049284535.1 Streptosporangiaceae bacterium | reverse complement strand
AGGTCGGCCCCTGCGAACCGGTTGATTGACTGCCAGTCATCACCTACCGCCATCAGGAACCGGCCGGGCGTCTGCACCAGGCCGCGGACGAGGCGGGCGCGGGCCCGGCTGGCATCCTGGAACTCGTCGACCATGATCAGGTCGTAGCCGGCGTCAACGTTCCCGGCTTCGAGGTGGCCGGCGGCCTGGACCAGCATGTCCTCGAAGTCGACACTGCGGTCGGCGGCAAGTCGCCGTTCCCACTCGCCGTGGATCTGCCAGTACACCTCCAGGAATAGGCGGGTCCGGAAGCCGTCGAGGCGCCCGAGGTCGGCCGCCAGCCGGCGTTCGAGGCCTTCCGCCGTCCACGAGTTCGACTTGACATGCGTCATGAAGGTCCTGACGAGCCGCGCGAGATCTTCGTGCTGCATGGGCTTGGCCCACCCGTCGCGGACGGGACGATCTGGATTCCAGTCGAACGTCAGCCCGAGCCGCGTGAGGTCGTCCTCAAGCCTGGTCAGGCCGTCACCGAATATGACCTCCGCCCACCTGGACTCGACGAGCGTCGTCCCGTGCTGGGCGTGCACGGCGCGCTTCCATTTCATGCCGTCGGCGTAGCCCCGGAAATCCGATGGAGGATTGCCGTCCCGGTCCAGTGCCCAGTGCTCATGCCACACGTCAATATCGGGGTAATAGAAGTCCGGCCGGTACTGGGAGTGCGTGCTGTCACCGACGTCGACGTGGTAGGGCCGTTCGTAGACGTAGTCGACTCCGTTGAGGTATAGGAAGTTAGCGACCAGCCGTTCACCGTGGCTCTTGACCACCTCGCCGGCGAATGTCCGGTATCCGGTCTGCCGGGTCGCGCTGTCATAGCCGTCCGGTTCGTTCTGGGTAAGGTCTGTCGGGGCGTTCGCGAACAGCAGCCGGTAGAGGTCCCAGCGGTGCCGGAAGGACTCCGAGGCGTCCCGCAGCTCATCGACGATGCGCAGGACCATCCTCAGGTCATCCCCCTGGTCCAGCCACCGCGCCAGGCGGGGCTTCTTGCCGGTGGCCCGGCCGATGACCTCGAGTCCGAACGAGTGGAATGTGGAGGCCCGCAGCCCGGACGAGTCGATCCCGGCGGCGGCAAATCGCGCCGCGACCCGTTCTTGCAGCTCAGTAGCAGCAGCCTTATTAAAGGCCAGCAACAGGATGCGGCCCGGGACGACGAACCCGCGGCTAACCGCGTAGGCGGCGCGGGCGACCATCACCGAGGTCTTCCCGGATCCTGCGGCGGCAAGGACCTGGACCCGGTTATCGAAGCACACGACCGCTCGTGCCTGTTCATCGCTGAGCGAGGTCTTCTCGATCCTGTCGAAGAACGGCCGCCGCGCGGAGAGCTCACTGGCCACGATCTGTTCGTTGGTGTCGGCAACCATCGACTCCAGGTCGGCGTCCAGGAAACCGGCCGCCTGGAGCTGATCAGCGGTGAGGAACGCTTCGCACTCGGCTGCACGGACACGGTCGAGAAGTCCCGGTTCGGGACGGGTCGCGACCAGCGCATCAACGGTCTCGGTCGAGATCCACCGTTGCTCAAGGCGCGACCCGGTGAGAAGTTGAGCGGCAGCCGCGTGCCAGGCGACCGCGACAGCGATGTCCGGTGTCAGAGCGAGACGCCGCAGCGCCCGTGAGAGGGCGACGGCCTCGGTTTTTGTGATGCCACGGAGGCGGACGAGTGGCTGACCCTCGTTGTGGAGCACCCACCGGAACCACCGACGCTGCACCTTGAGCCGAGCAGCGTTCCTGCTGGGGATAGTTATGGAGCCCGATGCTTGAGCGAGGGCCATTTCCGTGCCGGTGACGGTAATTGTCCAGCCGTTGCCCGACCACTCACCGGTGCTCATCGGGCATGGCCAGCGCCGTGGCGAACCGCAGGCGTCATCGTGCGCCGGTCAGAAGCCCTGCCCCGCAAGAACCTTCATACTGCAGAAGCTAAGCTCGGCCGGCGTGTCCGTCCAGGTTAGTTTCTCCTATCCCGAACGGCTGACCTCCGGTGTGACGACGCTGCTAAGCACCGAGCTGACTGTCGTATGTCCTGCGGGCCGCGGCGATGGCGCGGCGGTTCCGTTCCGCCCACGCGGTGAGCGTTGCGAACGATTCGCCGAGCTCACGGGCGATGGGGGTGAGGCTGTATTCGACCTTGGGCGGCACGGTCGGGTAGACGGTCCGGATGAGCAGGCCGTCGCGTTCCAGCTTGCGCAGGTTCAGGGTGAGCATCCGGCGGCTGATGCCCTCGATGGTGCGCTCCAGCTCGGTGAAGCGGATGGGCCCGGTGGCGGCCGCCACGATGATGCCGATGCTCCACTTGCCTCCGATGTGATCCAGCACCTCGTTGATGGGACACGCCTCGTCCTGAGCCGCCGTGGGCACAGCGATGTTCCTTTGGGACACCAAAGTGCCTCCTTCCGCCGCCGCTAGTCACAGATCATAATCTCCGTTACAAACAGTTCCCTTAAGGAGGCGGTCACGTGACCCAGGCAGTACCACCGTCGCCTTCCCAGGCAGGCGCTGATGAGTTCCGGCTTGACGGGTACGTTGCCCTCGTCACTGGCGCAGGCCGGGGGATCGGGGCGGGCATCGCCCAAGCCTTCGCCCAGGCCGGGGCGGACCTGGTCCTGGTGGCCCGCACCGCGGCCGACCTCAGCCATGTTGCGAGTGCCGTACGGGCATCAGGCCGAACGGCCTCGGTTATCCCCGCCGACCTTGCTGACGTGTCCCAGCCGGTGAAGATCGTCGAGCGCGCTACCTCGACACCACCCCCGAGATGCTGGACGCGGCGTTCCACTTCAACGTCGCGTCACCGTTTGAGCTCACCAAACGGGCGACCCCGTACCTGCTCGACAGCGGCCGGGGCTCGGTAGTCAACATCACCTCGAGAATGGACCGCCTCGCCGCCCGGGGAAGACCGACACCCTGAGCCAGGTGCTCACCGGCGAGCTGCGGGCACAGATCGTCGCCGCCACCCCGCTGCACCGGCTGGCCACGGTCGCCGATGTAGCCAGCACCGCCAGGTGGCTCGCTTCACCCGCGGCCAGCTACATCACCGGCAAGATCATCGAGATCGACGGCGGCGCCGAAGCTCCCGTGTTCCCCCATGACACCCCCGACCTCCAGCCTCCGAACAACCATCAAGAATGACCCACACTCACCCCGTGAGCCGCAGGTCAGGAACTACCACCTCTGTTTACTGACTAAACACTTGAGATGTTTAGCCGGTAAACTATAATGGTGACAGTCAGAGAAGTCATCAGGCTCATCGAGCGCTTGCCCGCACTACCGTCGCTCAGCATGTCGGCGACGTGCGGCCTGGCACCTTAAGAGCCATCGAGCGTGATCTGGAGCCGTGTTCGGGAAGGGATGGCTGAGAGCGCGATGACCTTTCACGTCGTGGTGACCCGGGACGGTGACGGGTGGATGGCTGATGTGCCCGCGCTGCCCGGCACTCATACCTGGGCCAAGACCCTGCGCGCTCTGGACCGTAACGTCCGCGAGGTCATCGGCATGGTCGAGGATCTTCCCCGCAGTGCGGAAGCAGCCTTGGACCTGCAGATGGAGTACCGCACCGGTGACCCGGTGCTGGACGAGCGGGCCGGCCGGCTGCGCGCCCGTCGCCGTGAGCAGGAACGCGCCACCGCCGAGATCGCGGGCGACACCTCCGAGCTCCTCCGGCGCTTCGCCGCGCAGCTTTCGGTCGGCGATGCTGCCGTGCTGCTCGGCGTCTCGAAGGGCCGGATCAGCCAGCTACGGAATGGTCCAGCCAGGCCATCCGACGCTGCCCCGCCCCGGACTGGCACGCATGGATAGGACTAAGCGTGCTTCGCCGGAAGCCCTGGAAGAGGCCGAGATCGAAGCCGCCCTCGCGGCACACGATGAATGGGTCGCCGTGGGGTGCCCAGGTGCGCGGCCGCACGAAGAGGCCATGGCTGAACTGCTCGCGAGGGACTAGTGCAGGTCTGGGGGAGCCCGGCAGCGATTGCCTTAGCACGCCGGTACATGCGCGACAGGGACGTCGGCTACAGCGCCGCGAACCCCTCGCGCCAGGACAGGTACGTCGGCGTCCAGTTCAGCCCTTTAAGCGCGTACTCATTGGACACGCCCCGGGCCCACCCATGCCGGCCGCCCGCACCACTCACCTCCGGCGAAGCCACCCCCACCACCCGGCAGAACGCCGGAACCCACTCCCGCCCCGCAGCAGGCTCATCGTCACACACGTTCACGATCCCTGAAGGCCACTCCAGCGCCTCCACCGCCGCCCCCGCCGCATCATCCACATGCACGAAACTGCTCACGTCCCCGTCGGCGGCCAGCTCCCCGCGCGCCGCCCGCTCCGCCATCAGCCCGTCCCGCGCGTACCAGGTACCAGGCCCATAAAGCAGCCCGTACCGCAGCACCGCGCATTCCGGCGCCTCCCGGACAGCAGCCTCCAGCGCGGCCACCCCCCGCACGGTCCCCAGCCGACTGCCGCTCGCCCCCAGGTCCAGCGGCACACTCTCCGCCGCCGGGACGTCCCCGGGCTGGTACGCCCACGCAATGCTCTGCGCCACCACCCGCCGGGCCCCCGCCGCCAGCGCAGCGTCCACCAGATAACGGGTCCCGGTCGTGCGGATCTCGGAGTTGGCCCCGAAGTCCCTGTCCCGCAGATCGGTCAGCTGATGCATCACCACATCAGGTCTCACCCGGCGCACCGCCAGCAGCAGCCCGTCCCGGTCGAACACGTCCCCCACCACGGCCTCAGCGCCAAGCCTGCGC
>JBAPYC010000445.1:0-3156 GCA_049284535.1 Streptosporangiaceae bacterium | reverse complement strand
GCCCAGGCCAGCCAGGATCAGGGCCAGCAGGCACTCGATGATGATCAGTGGCCAGGACGGCCCGCTGGCCGGGATGGCGGGCGCGGGGCGCGCGCCGGGCGGGCTGAACTCGGCGACGCGGTCGTGGCCGCTGTCGGCCACCCAGGCCTGCCCGGTCTAGGTGACCGCCAGGCCCTGCGGGAACTGCAGGTCCTGGCCGGCCCGGGACGGGGGCGCGGTCAGCCCGAACTCGGTGTAGAAGCGGCCGGCCGGGGTGAACACCGACACCAGCCCGAAGTCTGGCTGGGTCACGTAGACGCGCCCGTTGGGACCGACCGCGATCCCGCCGGGATTGCTCAGGTCGCCGTAGCCGGCCTGTGTGGTGCCGAACGACAGCAGCCGGTGCCCGGCCGGGGAGAACTCCGCCACCGTGTTGCCCCCGGCGTAGCTGGGACTGGACACCCAGACGTCGCCGCGCGAGCTGAGCGCGACGCCGGCCGCATTGGGCACGCCGAAGGCCAGCCGGTAGCGCCCGGCCGCGGAAAACTCCTCGACCCGGCTGTTGCCCTGATCGGCGACCCAGACATCCCCGATCGGCGTGACCGCCAGCGCCGCGGGCCCCCGCAGCTCGCCGTGGCCGCGGCCGGGCTCGCCGAAGACGGCCAGCTGACGGCCGCCCGGGGAGAACTCCACCACCCGGTCATGGCCGGTGTCGGCGACCCACACATGGCCGGCCGCGTCCACCGCTATGCCCTCGGGTGCATCCAGCCCGCCACCGAACGCGGCCACCCGGCGCCCGGCCGGGGTGAACTCCACGACCCGGCTGTGGCCGGTATCGGCCACCCAGATGTCGCGGCTTGGGTCGATGGCCACACCGCGCGGATCGGACAGCGCCGCCTGGCCGAACGCCTGCCTGAACGCGGGCGCGTGTGTCAGCGGCCCGGCGGCGAACAGGCCAGAGCATGCGACAGCGAGGGCGGCCAGCCGTGCCCCCAGGTAGACAGGACCCATTTGAGCAGGAACGTAACTCATCCGGTGCACCGCTGCCAAGGCACAGTTTGACAATAGTTGACCAGATTTCAAATCTGGTCATATAGTTTTCAGCATGAGCGACACCGAGGCAGGCACCGGGCCGGGGACGCATCCGGGCGGCCGGTTCCCGGCCGGATCCGCTGGTCGGCAGGCGCGGGCCGAGCGGATCCTGGACGCCACCGCCGGGCTGCTGCAGCGGCACGGATACAAGCGGGTCACCGTCGACGACGTGGCGGCCGCGGCCGGCGTCGGCAAGGGCACCATCTACCTGCACTGGAAGACGCGCGAGGCGCTGTTCTGGGCCGTGCTGCAGCGGGAGACGGTGCAGATGCTGGAGCAGATCCTGGCTGACCTGGAGCACGATCCCGGGCTGGGCATGCCCGGCGCGCTGATGCGGGCCATTTTCCTGCAGACCGCCCGGCGGCCACTGGTCCGTGCCCTGCTCCTCGCCGATCCCGACGTGCTCGGCGGCCTGGCTCAGGACGAGGCCGTGGCGGCCGCCCAGGCCGAGCTGGCCGGCAACGAGGACTACCTGGAGATGGTGCGCGAGCATGGCCTGCTGCGGCCGGGCCTGACCGCGGCCAGCGCGGGCTACGTGCTGGGCAGCGTGATGCGGGGCTTCTTCGCCGGCCAGTCCGGTCCAGGTCAGCACAGCTCCGGCTCGGGCGGCGGCCTGCGCCTCGGCGAGCAGGCTGACCTGCTCGCCGACGTGCTGCGGCACAGCCTGGAGACCGGGCAGGTGCCCGCGCCCGAGAAGGTCGCCGCGCTCGCCGCCCGGGTGCGGGGACTGTTCACCGCGATCGTGACCGTCCAGCGCGGTCAGCTGGAGCGTGCCTACGGATAACTGTGCCTGCAGATAACTGAGGAACCCCGGGGCCGGGAGTCCGCCAAGACCAGGCCCGGACCCGGGGACCAGACGACCGGCGAAAGGAGCCGATCATGCGCAAGTTTAGGTCCCCGCAGCGCCAGTCCGGAAAGGCCCGGTGGTGGGCGCTGGGCGCCGTCAGCCTGAGCCTGCTGGTGGTGGGGCTGGATACCTACGTGCTCAGTACCGCCCTGCCGACCTTGTCGGCCCGGCTTGGCGCCTCCACCAGCCAGCTGCAGTGGATCACCGACGCCTACACGCTGGCCATGGCGGCAGCGCTGCTGCCCGCGGGCAAGCTCGGCGACCGGTTCGGGCGCCGCGCGGTACTGATGGCCGGGCTGGCCATCTTCGGCGTGGCCTCGCTGGTTACCAGCCAGGTCACCACGGTGGGCGAGCTGATCGGCATGCGGGCGGTGATGGGAGCCGGCGCGGCGGTCATCATGCCGCTGTCCATATCGGTGCTGCCGACCTTGTTCCCGGCCGACGCCGACCGGCGCCGGGCGGTCGCGGTGACCGCGATCTGCACCATGCTCGGGATGCCGCTCGGGCCGGTGCTGGCGGGCTGGATGCTGACCCATTTTGCCTGGGGCTCGGTGTTTGGCATCAACGGGCCCATCGCCGCGCTCAGCCTGGCGGGGGTCGCCCTGCTCATGCCGGAGAGCCGGGATCCGGCCCGCCCCCGCGTCGACTGGGCCGGGGCGCTGCTATCCGCGGCCGGGCTGACCTTGCTAATCTACGGCATCATCGAGCAGCCGGACCATGGCTGGGACGCCGCCGTGCTGGCCAGCCTGGCCGCCGGGGCGGTCCTGCTGGGGGCGTTCGCGGCCTGGCAGCTGCGGGCCCGGTTCCCCTTGGTCGACCTGCGGCTATTCGCCAGCCGCGGGTTCATCTGGGGATCGGCGGCGTTCGCCGTGGTCAGCTTCGTGATGACCGGCCTCTTGTTCGTGGCGACGCCCTACCTGCAGATCGTGCAGGGCGCGGACGCGCAGCAGACCGGGATCAGGCTGCTGCCGATGATCGGTGCCATGCTGGTCAGCGCGGCCGTCATCGAGAAGTCCTCCGCCCGCCTCGGGCCGGGTCCGGTGATCGCGGCCGGGCTGGCCCTCAGCGCAGCCGGGCTCGGCGTGCTGTGCCTGATCCCGGCCGGCCCCGGGTACGGGATACCAGCGCTCGGCCTCGCCGTCTTCGGCGCGGGCCTGGGCCTCAGCCTGCCGCTGTCGGCCGACGTGGTGCTGGCCACCTTGCCCGCCGCGCAGGCCGGCGCGGGCAACGCACTGAAC
>JBAPYC010000444.1:0-10684 GCA_049284535.1 Streptosporangiaceae bacterium | reverse complement strand
GCCGAGGACCTGGCCCGGTCCGGCCTGCGGCCAGCGGGCCGGACGGCCCGCGGTTCGCTCGCGCTGACTGAGCGGGAACAAGACGTCGCCACGCTGGTAGCCAAGGGGCTGACTAACCGCGAGGTGGCGGGCGAGCTGTACGTCAGCGAGAAGGCAGTCGAATACCACCTGCGCAACGTCTTCGGCAAACTCGGCCTCAGCTCCCGGCGCGAACTGCGCAACCGCCGCTTTTAGGGGTTTCCCCTAGGGACGAGCACGCCGCGGCCAGACACCATGACCACATGAAGCTCATCCTCGACCTTGATCAGCGCCCCGACGGCCGCCTGGCCGGCTCGGTCCTGCTCCCCGGCGACCCTGCGCTTCGGCCCTTCTGGGGGGTAATGGAACTGGTGGCCCGCGTCGAGGAGCTGCGCGAGACCGCCACCACGACGAACAACAGGAGAAAAACCATGTCACAGCTGTTTTTCACCGATCCGGCCTTCGAATTCGAGACCCGCAACGTGCTCGGGAACGTGCATTACGGCTGCGGGGACGTGGGGGAGGTGCTGGCCACGGTCGCCGCGATCACCGACGGCGATGACTCCAGCTGGGTTGCGCAGTGGCAGGCACTAGCCAGGCGGGTCGAGGCCATCGCAACGGACACGCAAACCCGCGGGCACAAGGTCAGCGCCCGGAACGCCTACCTGCGCGCTGCCGCGTATTACGCGACGGCCCTCAGCGCCATCGACGGGGCCGACGACGGCGAGGCGCTCCTCGGGCCGGTGTTCAACGCGCACCGGCGCTGTTTCGACGCGCACGTCAGCCTGCTCGACCCGGCCGCCGAGGCGGTCGCGATCCCGTACGAGGGCGGCACCCTGCCCGGCTACCTGTTCGTCCCGGCCGCCGACGGGCAAGCCCGGCCGACCCTGATCCTGATCAACGGCAGCGACGGGCCGGTGACCGCGGTCTGGCCCGGGCTCGGGGCACCGGCACTGGCCCGCGGCTACAATGCGCTGGTGCTCGACGGGCCCGGGCAGCAGAGCATGCTGTTCGAGCGGCACGTCCCCTTCCGCCCCGACTGGGAGCACGTCATCACCCCCGTGGTCGATTTCCTGGAAAGACGGCCAGAGGTGGACGCTGGCCGGCTGGCCCTGTACGGCCTCAGCCAGGGGGGCTACTGGGTCCCGCGGGCGCTCGCGTTCGAGCACCGCATCGCCGTAGCCGTCGCCGACCCCGGGGTGGACGACGTGGCAGCCTCCTGGCGGGCGAACCTCCCGCCGGAGATGCTGGCCCTGCTCGACGCCGGCCAGCAGGAAAAGTTTGACGCCGCCTTGGCCTCGGAATTGCAGTCGGCAACCCCCCGCGAGCGCCAGGAAATGCAATGGCGCACCAAGCCATACGGAACCCGCGATTCCGCTTACGCCCTCTTTAAGACCGTGGAGCAGTACCGGCTCGGCGACCTCGTCCAGCGGATCAGCACGCCGATCATGATCACCGACCCCGAAGGAGAACAGTTCTGGCCCAGCCAGTCACGGCGCCTCTACGACGCTCTGCCCGGCCCGAAGCTGCTCGTGCCATTCACCAAGGCCGAGGGCGCGGACATGCACTGCGAGCCGATGGCCCGCTCCCTCCTCGAACAGCGCATGTTCGACTGGCTAGACGAAGCCCTCGCCAGGTGACCCGCCTAACGATCTTCAATAGCGGGAGTTACTGGGTCTGGTCACCGGGCGCGGGGTGAGTTATGCCTGAGTGATGAGGTATCCCGAGGGTGGCGGCCTGGACGCGGCGGAGCGGGCCCGCCGGGAGCGGGTGCGGCTGGCCGCCGCGGAGATGATCGAGGCCGGGGCCAGCGATAAGGAGATCGCCAGGGCGTTCCGGGTCTCGCGGATGAGCGTGAACCGGTGGCGGCGGGCGCTGGCCGCGGGCGGCCGGGAGGCGCTGGCGTCCAAGGGCGCGGGCGGCGCGAAGTGCAAGCTGACTCCGGCGCAGGTCGGCGAGCTGGAGGCGGTGCTGGATGCCGGGCCGGCGGCTGCGGGCTACCTGGATCAGTGCTGGACGCTGGCGCGGGTCGCGGAGCAGGTCTGGCGTCGGTTCGGGACCGAGTACACGCTGGCCGGGATGGATGTGCTGCTGCACCGGATCGGCTGGTCGGTGCAGGTCCCGGCGCGGCGGGCGGCGGAGCGGGATGAGGAGAAGATCGCCAGGTGGCGGGAGGACACCTGGCCGGTCATAAAAGTGCGGCGGCGGACCTGGGGGCCTGGCTCTGCTGGGAAGACGAGTCGGGCCAGGGCCTGAGGCCGCCGAAAGGCCGTACCTGGGGCCGCCGCGGCTGCACGCCCGTGGTCAGGGTGACCGGCGGGCATGACACGCGGGTGTCGCTGGCCGCGCTGATCGCGGTCCGGCCGGGCTGCGGTCCCCGGCTGATCTTCCGCACGCACTGGGCGCGGCGGGGTGATAAGCGCAAGGGGTTCACCGAGACGGACTACGCCCGGTTCCTGGACGGGGCGCACCAGCAGCTCGGCGGCCCGGTGGTGCTGGTCTGGGACGGGCTGAACACTCACACCAGCCGGGCGATGCGCGAGCTGATCGCGGCCCGGGACTGGCTGACCGTCTACCAGCTGCCGGCGTACGCGCCCGAGCTGAACCCGGTCGAGCCGGTCTGGTCGCACCTGAAGCGGTCGCTGGCCAACCTGGTCAAGCAGGACATCGGCCAGCTGACAGTGCTGGTCAAGACCCGGCTACGGCGGATGCAGTACCAGCCGGGCCTCCTCGACGGCTTCCTCGCTAAACCCGGCCTCGACCTCACGCCCCTCCAGTAACTTCCACAATTGAAGATCGTTAGGCAGGGTCACCTGAAGTACCTAATGCCATAACAATAGTCACCGCGTTAGCTGGGAGCGTGGCCATGCAGGCAGCGACAGAAACAGCAGGACACGCGTGGTCTTGTGGTCCATGACCTTGGCCAATGCGATGATCCTGGTCGATCAGACGGCGGTGCCGCTAGCGCTTCCCAACATCATTCAGGACTTCCATGTTGGAAGCCAGCAGGTGCAATGGGTGATGAATGCCAGCCTGCTCCCGCTTGCGGGCTTGCTGGTGCTGGGTGGCCGCCTAGGAGACATGTTCGGGCGCAGGCGCGTCTTCATCATCGGTTCGGTCGTGTTTACCGGTGCCTCCGCGGCTGGGGGCCTAGCTCCGGCGTTCGCGGTGCTGCTTGCCTGCCGGGTCCTGCAAGGGGCTGGCGGCGCGCTGATGCTGCCGAACACGGTGGCGATCGTGAGCGCGGCCTTCCCGGACAGTGAGCGGGGCCGGGCACTAGGGCTGATGGGCGGCGCGGCCGCCATTGCGGGGGCGCTAGGGCCGACCATCGGCGGGGCGCTGACCACGGCCCTGAACTGGCGGGCGGTGTTGCTGGTGAACTGCCCGCTCGCCGTACTGGCGATAACCGGGACGCTGCGCGCGGTGCCGCCCGATACGGCTGCTAAGCAGCGGCCGCGGATAGACCTGGCGGGCACCGTTCTGCTCACCATCGCCGTCGTCGGCCTGGTGTTCGGCCTGTCCCAGTCGCAGGCCTGGGGATGGGCTTCCCCCGGGGTCCTGATCCCGCTGATCATCAGCGCGTGCGCAGCCGTGGCTTTCCTGCTCACCGAACGCGCCGTTGCCAGCCCGCTGGTGAACCTGAACCTGCTGCGGCGGCACCCCAATTACCTCGGCAGCACGGTGAGTCAGTTCATCGCGGGGATGGCAGAGATGGGTCTTGCGCTGCTGTTCCCGCTGTTGCTGATCCTGAACCTGCAGATGAGCCCGGCGCTGGCCGGGCTAGCGCTGATCCCCACGACACTGCCAATGGTGTTCCTGGCGCCGCTGGCCGGACGCTGGTACGACCGCGCGGGCGGCCGCCCGCCGCTGGCGGCGGGCTTCGCCGCGCTGCTGGCCTCGGGTCTGCTCCTGGCCTGGGGCGTGCACAGCAACGCCTACCTGCCCGTACTGCCGGGCTTGCTGTTGTATGGCACCGGCCTGGCGCTGATATTGACTGTCAATGACCCGGTCAGCATCGACACCGTTCCGGCAAGTGACCATGGCCAGGCCTCGGGAGTGTCCGCGACGGCCGAGCAGTTCGGCGGCGCGGTCGGCATCGCCGTGCTCTACCTGGTTTTCCACGCCACCTACCTAAACCAGCTGCAAGCCAAGATCGCCGCCAGTCCGCTGCCCGCCATCACCAGGCAACAGGGACAGCAATTCAAGAACGCGCTCGCCGCCGCGGAAAGCACCGGTCTGCAGCCTAATCCTTAACAGTTCGCTGGCGCAGTACCTGCTGCCCGCCCGGGCAGCCTCCGAAGACGGATACAGCGCGGCCTTCGTAGCGGTCAGCGTGCTGTGCCTGGTGGCGCTGGTCCTCATGATCTTGCTGATCCGCAAGCCTCCCGGGTCGCCTGAGCCTGCCGAGACAATACCTGCCGACAGCCGCGCCGGGGCGGGCCGCGATACCGACCCAGAGGCCCGGCACGGCAAGCGGTCACCGCAGGTACCAAACAGGTGATCCTTCTCTCCACCGGCCAGCCGGTCACCCCCGAGACGCCGATGCGGACGCCAGTTCGCATCTCAATCCGGCGGTCAAGATGACCCACCAGCAGAAAATCGGCCATGACTGACCCGATGAATGGCCGCCGGCCGCATGACAGCGGCGCACCCCAGCGAGCACCGTCATGGCCTGGCACGGTTCGTGTCAAGGGCCCTGGTAGGCGCCTGGCGGTCGGCCAGCGAGGTTTTCCGCTCCGCCCGGAGCCGCTGGAGCACACCCTGCCACGCCGGATCTGGACGCAACTTGGTGACTTGGATTCATAGACAGCTCGCTTCAGTTCGCTGCCTTGTTCACGCTGAGCTTCATCCCCTTTCCTGATGCTCTTGTCGGTCGTGCTGGGAAGGGACTTGCCACGGGCGCTGGCGGCCCGAAGCGAATTCAACGCCACCGCAAGCCATAACGTCACTACGCTGTTCACGCACGGCCGGACCGCGCTCACCAGCCTGCCCATAATCGGCATTGCCCTGGTCATTTTCGGAGCCGAGTCCATCTCCCGGATACTCCAGACCAGGTATGCGAAATTTTCCGGGCCGAGGTCTATGGCTGGAAAGCCCTGGCGCGCCGGGCCGAATGGCTGGCCGGCGTGTTCGGCTTCGTTGCACTGCAATGTGACTAGCGAGACATAAGTAAATTTCTTCGCTTCTGTCGGTGACCGGGAAGAAGCGGCTTCAGACGCCGGGCCCCGGCCGCCGCTCGGTCTGAGAAACCGACGGCCCTATTCGGGTGTAGTCCGGCACCAGCAAGGCGGCCGCCTGAGATCCGGATTGGGACGCGAACCAGTCGATGGTGCGGCGCAGTCCTTCCTCGAGCGTGATCGCGGGGCGCCAGCCCAGGCGGCGGTGGGCGAGGGTGATGTCGGGCCGCCGTACCGCCGGGTCGTCCACCGGCCGCGTGATGAACTCGATCGGCGAGGTGCTGCCGGCCAGGTCCCTGATCGTCTCGGCCAGCTGCAGGACGGTCAGCTCCTGCGAGCTGCCGATGTTGACCGGGCCCGCGAAGTCGCTGGCCGCTAGGGCCAGGATCCCGGTCACGGTGTCGTCCACGTAGCAGACCGAACGGGTCTGGCTGCCGTCCCCGGCTATGGTCAGCGGGGCCCCGGCCAGGGCCTGCCGGATGAAGGTCGGGATCGCCCGCCCGTCGTGTGGGCGCATCCGCGGGCCGTAAGTGTTGAAGATGCGCACGATCGCGGTATCGACCTCCCGGCTGTTCCGGTAGGCAGTAGTCAGCGCCTCTGCGTAGCGTTTGGCCTCGTCGTAGACGCTGCGCGGGCCGACCGGGTTGACGTTGCCCCAGTAGTCCTCGGCTTGGGGATGCTGCTGGGGGTCGCCGTAGACCTCGCTGGTGGAGGCGAGCACGAAGCGGGCGCCCTTGTCCCGGGCCAGGTCGAGCGCGTGCTGCGTGCCCGCCGCGCCGACCTCGAGTGTCTCCACCGGCAACCGCAGGTAGTCCACAGGCGAGGCTGCGGAGGCGAAGTGCAGGACGAGATCGACGTCGCCGGGGACATGCAGGGGCCGGGTCACGTCATACTCCGTGAGCTGGAAGCCTGGCCGGCCGAGCAGATGCGCCATGTTCCCAGCCGAGCTGGTGACGAAGTTGTCGAGGCAGACGACCCCGGCGCAGCTGCCGAGCAGCCGCTCACACAGGTGAGACCCGAGGAAGCCGGCCCCGCCGGTGAGGACCACCCGGCGCGTGGATGCCTTCATGGCGCCACCTTTCCCCGAGCCGCGGCCACCAGGGCAGTGGTGGAATGGCGGGCCAGGTAGGGCAGCAGTACCACCTCACCGCCATGCCGGCGCACCACCGGTGCCTCGGTGAGCTCACCCGATGCGTAATCGCCGCCCTTGACCCAGATATCTGGACGCAGCCGCTCCAGCACGGCTTCCGGGGTCGGCTCGCCGAAGACCACGACCGCGTCCACGCATTCCAGCGCGGTCAGGACCCGGGCCCGGTCATCGGCACTCACCAGCGGCCGACCGGGTCCCTTCAGTGCGCGGACCGAGGAGTCGGAGTTCAGGCACACCACCAGGCAGTCGCCCAGCCTGCGGGCCTGCCGCAGCAATCCCACGTGCCCGGCGTGCAGCAGGTCGAAACAGCCGCCGGTCGCCACGATCCGGCCGCCGCGCGCCCTGACCTCGGCCACTGCACGCCAGGCGTCGCTGTCCTCCTGGCGTCCGCGCGAGCCGGACGGCGGACCGGACCGGACCGAAGGGGTGCCGGAGCCGATAGTGGTGCCCGGAGCGGTGCTTGCCCCGCCCTGCCGCACGAAATCAGTCGCCACCCGCACCGCCTCGGTCACCGCCTCGGTGAGCAGGCCGCCGGACCGCAGCACCTGGGCCGCCGCGGCGGCGAAGCAGTCGCCAGCCCCGCAGGCGTCGTGCGATCCGCCGATGGCCTGCGCCGGGGCGAGGAACGGCACGGTTTCCCCGGTGGACAGCAGCGCACCGCCTTCGCCCAGGGTGACGGCGACCGCGCTGCCCCAGGCCCGGCTCAGCGCGGCGGCGTCGCGGGCCGAGCTGCCCAATACCGAGCTGCCCAATACCGAGCCGGGGGCGACAGCACCGTTCCGGTCGTGGTCCAGGGCCACTGCGAATCTGTGTGCCTCACGTTGGCTCGGGGTGACGACCCTGCTGCCGGGCAGCGGCCGGCCGCCGGCCGGATGCGGATCCCACACCACCGGCGTGCCGGCGGTCAGCCGGGACAGCATGGCCCTGAGCGCAGGGTGCATGGCCATGCCGCGGCCATAGTCGGCCACCAGCACGGCGCCGGCCTGCGCCAGCGCACGTTCCGCCTGGAGGCCGATCTGTCCTGGGCGGGCCCGGCCGTCACCGGCGTCCAGCCGGACCACCGGCTGGCCAGATGCCTGCACCCGGATCTTGCACGGCGTGCCGCCGTCTAGCGGCAGCGGCACCAGCTGCGCATGCGGGCTGATCAGGTCCCGGAGCCGGCTGCCGGCATGGTCCTGGCCGAGCGCGGTGATCAGGACCACATCGGCCCCGGCCAGGCCGGCGGCCAGCACGGCGGCCAGGCCAGCGCCGCCGGCGCGATGTCGTTCGCGCTGGCAGTCCACCACCGGTACCGGGGCGTCGGGGGCCACCCGGCTTACGGTCCCGTGCAGGTCGACGTCGAGGAGGCTGTCGCCCACGACGACCAGCGGGCCGCCCTTCACCGGACTGCCTCCAGGACGGCCCCGATGCCGTCCCGCACGGTCGCGTCGACGGCGGCGCAGAGAATGTGGATGGCGGCCAGGTGCACCTCCTGGACGGTGGATGTCATGGGCGCGTCCACCGTGACGGCCTCCGCGCAGGCGTCGGCCAGCGGGTTGGGGCCGGGGCCGGTAAGCGCCCACGCGGTCATGCCGATCCCCGCGGCGGCCTCGGCGGCCGCGATCACGTTCGGGCTCCGCCCGCTGCTGGACAAGCAGACGAGCAGATCGCCGGGCCGGCCGTGCGCCCGCACCTGCCGGGCGAATATCTGCCCGGCCCCGTAGTCGTTGCCGATGGCGGTCACGGCGGCCATGTCGTGCGTCAGCGTGAGCGCAGCCAGCGGCTGCCGCTCCTCCTGATAGCGGCCGACCAGCTCGGCGGTGAGGTGCTGGGCCTGCTCCGCGCTGCCGCCGTTGCCGCAGGCCAGCAGCCGGCCACCGGCAACGAGCACCTGAGCGGCCCGCCGGCCCCAGGCCTCAAGCCGTGGCACCTGCGGTTCGAACGCGCGCAGCGTGGCTTCCAGCCGGGCCAGGTGGGACCCATTCATGGCCGCATGCTCACTGGTCATCGTGCTCCCACCTTCGGTTCCTGCCGCACGCAGGCGTAAATGGCTTCGGTTTCGGCCGCGATCGTGTCCCAGGAATACCGGGCTGCCGCACGGGCCGCGCCCGCCATTCCCAGCTGGCGCCGCAGGGCAGGTTCGGCCACCAGTTGCCTCAGCGCGGTGGTCAGGGCGGCGCGGTCACGAGGCGGCACCAGGCGCCCGGTGACCCGGTCGGTCACGGTGTCAAGGTGACCGCCCACCGCCGAGACCACCACGGCCGTCCCGCAGGCCATGGCCTCTACCGGCACGATGCCGAATGGCTCATACCAGGGATCCGATACGACGATGTCCGCCGATCTCAGCAGCGCGGGCACGTCCTCGTGCGGCACCCGGCCGGTAAAGCGGACCCGGTGGGCCACCTCGCACGCCTCGGCGGTCCGGCGCAGCCGGGCTACCTCGGGATCACCCTCGAGCTGGCCAGGATCAGGACCGCCGGCGATGATCAGTTCGGTGCCCGGCACCCCGGCGATGGCCGCGATGACGGTGTCGTTGCCCTTGCGGGGGACGAGCCGGCCCAGCGTCAGCACACGCGCGGGGGAACCGTGCGCGGCCGAGCGCGCGCCCGGCCCGGGCCGGAACCGGCCGCAGTCAACCCCGCACGGCACCACGTACAAGGATTCGGGCCGGGCCCCGTACCCGGCGAGTTCGGATACCTCGTCGGTACAGGTGGCGATGATGGCGGCGGCTCGCTGGGCGATGGTTGCCTCGGCCCCGAGACGCTGCGGCGGGCTGGTGTCGGCCCCGGCCTGCCAGCGCCGTTTCACGCTGCCCAGCGCGTGGAATGTCTGGACCACTGGCACCGGGCTGCGAGCCGCCGCCCAGATGGCCGCGATGCCGCTCATCCAGAAGTGAGCGTGTGCCACGTCCGGCGGCTGCTCGCGCCAGCGCGCGGCCAGCCAGCTCGCGAAGGCGGGCATGTGACACAGCAGGCTGTCTTTGGGCAGCGCCCGGGGCGGCCCGGCCGCCACGTGCCGCACCGTCACCCCGGGCGCGAACGGCACCGCGTCCGGCGATCTGGGCGAGTCGCGGCGGGTGAAGACGCTGACCTCATGCCCGCGCCGGCCCAGCGCGGTGGCCAGCGCCGCCACGTGCACGTTCTGCCCGCCCGCGTCGGAGCCGCCCAGCGCGGCCAGCGGGCTGGCGTGCTCCGAGATCATGTCGATTCTCACGGTGTCGTCCCCTCGGCTGTGGAGCGCCCACCCTTGCCAATCCGCAGTTGCTGAAACATCGCAGTGACTGTGAAATTCGATTTGGCCCGGCCGAAAGCCGCAGCCAGGTTTGGAGCCCGGTGGCCTGGGCAGGCTGCCGGCCCCGCTCGGGACCAGCTCAGCGACGGGAGACAGCATGCGGGTGCTCGGCATCAACTCCGTGTTTCACGACCCGGCGGCCGCGCTCGTGGTCGACGGCACGGTGGTGGCCGCCGCCGAGGAGGAGCGGTTCAGCCGCCGCAAGCACGGCAAGCGGCCCGTGCCCTTCTCGGCCTGGGAACAGCCGGCCGCAGCCGCCCGCTGGTGCCTGGACCAGGCCGGCCTGACCCCCGCGGACGTTGACCTGATCGGCTTCTCCTACGATCCGGCTCTGGCCCGCCCGGCCGCGGACATGGGGCTGGATGACCCGTGGGACTACCTGCGTACCATTTACGCCACCCGCGCACCGGAGTTCCTCGCCACCGAACTCCAGGGCCTGGACCCGGCGCGGGCCCGGTTCGTGCGCCACCACGTCGCGCACGCCGCCTCGGCCGGGCTGGCGGCGGGACCGCCGGAGTGTGCCGTGCTGGTCTGCGACGGCCGCGGCGAGCAGGACTCCTTCCTGGCCGGCCGGTACTCCGGCGGCCAGCTCGAGATCCTGGCTACCCAGGCGCTGCCGCACTCGCTCGGCCTGCTGTATGAGGATCTGACCGCCTACCTCGGCTTCCTGCGCTCCAGCGACGAGTACAAGGTGATGGCGCTGGCCTCCTACGGCCAGCCGCGCTTTCTCGACCAGATCCGGGAGAAGGTCAGGCCGGTGCCCGGCGGCTTCCGCACCGACCCGGTGGACTGGGGTCAGCTCGCCCCGTCCCGGCCGCCGGAAGGAGAGCTGACCAGCGCGCACGCCGACCTGGCCGCCAGCGTCCAGCGGTGCCTGGAGGAGGTGCTCCTGGCCTTGGCCGGGGAACTGCACGCCCGCACCGGCGACCGCGTGCTGGCCCTGGCCGGCGGGACCGCGCTGAACTGCGTGGCCAACACGGTGCTGCACGAGCGCGGGCCGTTCGAGCGGGTATGGGTGCAGCCCGCCGCCGGCGACGCCGGCACCGCGCTGGGCGCGGCGCTGCAGATC
>JBAPYC010000443.1:0-9973 GCA_049284535.1 Streptosporangiaceae bacterium | reverse complement strand
AACCACAGACAGCAAGGACTTCAGACACCCTCACTGTCCCAGGTCAGGAGCACTTTTTACGTCAGGCACGCTGCATCGGCCCCAGTCCCCGATGAAAAGACAGGGCTAGAGGGAGATGGCCAAAGCGTCCTGCTCCTAGCGCCGCGCCATGGATTGATGACCTGGGGATTAGTGGTATCCAGTGATGGACTCCAAGAGCAAACTAAGAGCCAAGGACCGCAGACGTGAGGCATCACCGGGCGACGTCCGGCTACTATCGCCGCAGCTAGATGCCGTATCAAGCGACGCCGAGCAGTCCGCCTCAGAGATAAAGAACCCGCAGGTCACCGCTTTCCGCGGAGCCGAAGTGCGCCGACGTGGCCCCAGTCAGGAACCGCCGCACCCGGCGATGGGGAGAAGTCTGGCAGACCGTCCGTGCCAGCGAGGGACATGTACGGAAGGGTAATGGGCGGAGGGTGAGGTCGAGTTTGCCGGGGCCTCTCCGGGAAAACGGAGAGGCCCCGGGGGAACTATTGAGCGTTGGCCTGAATAGCGTTGGCCTGAATACGGTAGATCTGGCTCCGGTCATCCGTGCCGGTTACGCCGACGGAGCAGGTCAGGCTACTTTGCAGTGCCGCCAGGGCGGTCTCTAGAACCTGCGGCCCTATCGCAGGCAGCGCGGTGAACCATACTTGCTTGAACGAGCCTCCCGTATCGGTCATTTTGACCCAGATCGTCTCGTCTTCTCCAGGGCCCGCACTTTCGATACTGCAGTCATACCACTGCAGATCGGATACGTTTACCCTCGCGGTTATGTTGCTGACATCTGGCATTACGCACGGCTCCTTGCTTGGAGATCTGTCGAGGCAGGCCAAGCTGCCGGAAACAGCGATGAATACGAGAGCTGCTTGGCTGCTTAAGACGCCTGTCGGATGGTTATCGGATCGACGGCGGTGCTATTGGCCGAAATCTCTGAGACCAAAAGCGGAGGCGGGCTCGGCCGGGGCCGGCCAACCAGTTCGTGAGCGCCAGCGCGGCGCGCCGGAGGAAGAGTCAGGTGGAGGCGACCTGCTGGTAGAGGGCCACGTCCTGGATGTTCCCCGCACGGCTGTCGCCGCGCGGATAGGTGCGCGGACCTTACCCCGCGGCGCTAGCGGCATCCTCCGTAGGGTTCCGACGGGCTGACCGGGAGTCTTCTTGCGGAACACGGCCGGCACACGATATTCGCTCCACCACCGCTTGTGAAGATCGCACGCCAGTCGTCGGCGGACGGTCCCAGGCTGATCACCTCCAAGGTGGGCTCTGTCACTGTTAATCTCCATTAGCCCCTTGTCCAGGCGAAGAGTGTGCGGGACCGCGCCGTTCTGAAGTGACACCGATTACTCCTCGTCGGTCAAAGTGCGGACGAATGGCTTGCCGTTGGTGTGCACGGCGTCTAGGCCTTTGCGTTGGCCAGCGGGCGGGATCCCCAGTCGGGGAATTCCTCGCTGCCTAGGGTGCCGGCCAGGGGGCGCAGGTCTGAGCCTGTCGGCCGCACGGTGTAAAGGTGCTGCTTGCCGGTGCTGGCCAGGAACAGGCGGAACACGATTTTGGTGCCGTCGGGCGACCATGCGGGCTCGCTGGCGAAGTAACCGCCGCTGATGTCAAGGTTTATCTGGTGAAGGCCGTGCCGTCCGGGTGGACGATGAACAGCTTTTGTTTGTTGTTGAATGTGTCATTGCCTCTGATAAGCGGGTTAGCGGGCGTTCCTGATTAAGGGTCGTGCCGTCCTGGACGGTGCCCCGCACCTAGTGCGGTGGCAAGCCTGTCAGGGGCGGTCCGGGGATGAACGGGCCGTTCTGGGTCTGTTGCCTGAGCGTGATCAGTCCCTCACCATCGGGGCGAGACAGGATGAGGTTCTGGTGGCTGTCGGCGTCGAGGATGAGCGTGGGGTCGGCGATGGCGCCGGTGCTGGGGCGGCCCAGGTTCTCCCACGCCGAGAACGGGCCGTCCTGGTCGTCCTGGCGGCAATGGGCCACCGTGTTGTCTTTCAGGGTGGCGCACAGGTCGAGGCCGGCGTCCGCGCTGGCGGCGACGGCGATACCGGTGACGGCCTCGCCGGTGTCGCCCAGGAGGCTCCAGCCCGACCAGGTGTCCGGCGCAGGCTGGGAGTCCTGCCAGACTGCGCCGGCCGCCGATACTGCGAACAGTTCCAGGACGCCGCCGGGGCCGCGGATCAGCAGGGGGATGACGTCCCCCATGAAGCCTCCTTGTGGCCGGCCGAGCCGTGACCACGAGGTCCAGGTGCCGTCGGGGCGGCGCCGCTTGTGCTGCATGCCGATCTCGTCGCCGACATCGACGGGAGTGATGACCTCCAGGCTGCCGTCTGTTGCGATGGCGGCCACGATGGCGGCATCGAAGTTGTTGTTGCCGAGAGGGGACCAGGTGCCCCAGGCCGTGCTGCTGGCCGGGCGTGCGCGGTAGAAGATATCCCGGCTGTCGCCGTCGTCACCGGCCGTTCCGACCAGGTCGATCCGGCCGTCGGCGTGGACACCTGCCCACATGAACATGAAGAGCCACGCATCGTGCGGTTCAGGGTCGGCGATTCGGGCGGGCTCGATAGGAGGAAGGCCGAGTGGCTTCCAGGCGGAGAAGCTATCGGTTGGCGTGCGCTCCTTGAGCCACGGCTGGAGCTCTTGGGTAAGGGCCAGGACGTGCCCGTGCTTTTCGGCGTCCAGGACGCTGAGCAGCCAGGCGGCGCCTTTGCCAGCTTTTCCCTCAGTGGCCCAGGCAGACCAGTCCCCGCCTGGGGTCTTCTGCCGGGAACGCCACGTCGTGACGCCGATCGCGTCGGGATCGCTGACCGCGAAAACGTCGATCAGCCCGTTGTGGCCAAGTGAGGCTGTGAACGAAGTGATGGGGGACATGCCGCACCGTCCATTTGTCGAGAAGGGTCTTGCGGCAAGCCTGCGCTGGGGCGTTTCAAAAATGTTTCAACGGCGCCGCGGCAGTCGCCCGGGTTTGCGGCCAGCAGTCCGTCCCGGAGACCCGGGCCAGGTCGCGGAGCCGCGCCCTGCGTCGGAGCGGTGCTGGCGATCCTCATTCGCCGAGCCACGCCGGGGTCAGTACTCAGGATCCGTCGACACGAGCAGATACCCCGGAGATCGGTCCAGGGTGCCGCCACTGCGGTCGTAGCGCGGGTGGTGCGCGGCAAACCGCGTCGCGTTACCGGCCGCTCCGTGGTAACGGCATACGAGTTATCAGAGATAAGGGGCCATTACCTCTCTGATAACTCAGGATGTTTCCTCGTCGATCTCCCGCAGAGTGTGCTGCAGGTCTTCGGTGCTGGATTCGGCGACACCTGGGATCACGGATCCCAGGGCGATCATCATCGTCTGATGCTGGCAGCCCGCCAGCAGGCGCCACCGGGCCTTGTCATCGCCAATCGCCCCAGCGTCCTTTACCATCCATGCCGCCTGGTCGAACAGGTCCGCAGCCCGGGGCCATTCGCAAGCGCGCTGCGCTCCGAGCCGGGCCGCTGCATCGGCATGCTGGCCCGGCACTGGTGCGAGGCGGCCGTCAGGCGTGCGTGGTCAGCCTCGCACTGGACCAGGACATCTAGCGCGTATGCGTGCTGCCACGCCTGAGCGCGGGGGACCATCCGGGGCTCGTCAGCAGTGCCGGTGTTGAGCTCGGCGGGACCAGGGTCGTTCTCATAGAGCAGGCAGTTGCTCGCGTATATCCATGCCTGGAAGGCGTCTTCCTCAACCTGTATCCGCATGGCAGCTCCCGGGATAGGCATTCACGGCCAGCTTCACGTTACGGTCAGCCACCGACATTTCACCTACAGCCGCCCCGCATCCCTCCACGGCATGCGGCGGGTGATAACCCGCTGTATAACCCTGCCGATGCAGGTGCCCGAATGCGGCGAGCGTAAGTGCCGGCTCAGGTGACGGTACCGGCCGGGAAGGCCAGCGGCGGCGACCGGTGAGCCGACGACCGCGCAGCTAGATGACGACGTCACCATGCCGCGGATTGGGGGAGGCCGAGGCCAATGAGCATGAGCTCTGGACGTGGATGATTTCGCGTTCCGCCACGCCCACAGCTACGGCACACTGTTGATCGACATCAATACCGGCAACCCCGCTGACCTGCTGCCAGACCGGGAAGCTGAGACGCTGGCCGAATGGCTGAAGGCGCATCCCGGCGCGAGGCGATCTGCCGGGACCGGGCCGGCGCCTACGCCATTACACGCCGACATGCCGCAAAAGCAAAAGCAGGAAGCAATCGCGAAAACCGCCCCGCCCGGCAGCAGGCAGAAACGCTAACAGCCCCCGGACCCGCTCCTGGAGTTCCTCGAGAACCTCTGAACCGAAACCCCGGAATTATGCCGTCCGTGACAGCCCTGGCATACCCGTGACCAGGGCCGTCACGGCATCGTCGGCATAACCGGCGGATCGGCATAACCGCTGGATGCGACGGCGGCCTGCCCCGGACCTCGCCCCTGTTCGAGGAGGCAGGCCTAAGCGCGGCTGCCGACGGGTGAACGTGACGTGGGTGACGCCGCTGGGGGAGCTCACCGACTCGATGGTGAAGCGCTCCTCCAGGCCCTCCAGGCCGTCCCAGACGGACTCGCCGCGGCCGAGGAGGATCGGCACGAGCGCGATGTGCATGTGGTCGATCAGGTCGGCGGCGAGGAACTGGCGGACGGCGGCCGTGCCGCCGCCGATGCGGACGTCGAGGCCACCGGCGGCCTCCCTGGCCGCCGCAAGCGCCTGCGCCGGGCTGGCGTCGATGAAGTGGAAGGTGGTGCCGCCCTTCATCTCGATCGTGGGCCTGACGTGATGGGTGAGCACGAAGACGGGGGTATGGAACGGCGGCTCCTCACCCCACCAGCCCTTCCACTCCTCGTCGGTCCACGGTCCGCGCTGCGGGCCGAACTTGTTGCGCCCCATGATCTCCACGCCGATGCCTGGCCCCCAGTTGCTGGCGAAGGCGTCGTCGATGCCGATGCTCCCCCCTTGCTGGCCCTGCATGACGTGAAATGAACGGGTGCCGGTGAACCATCGCACCAGCCGGTCGCCGGCATGCCCGAAGGGTGCCTCCGGACCCTGGTCAGCACCGGCGCCGAAGCCATCGAGCGAGACGGAAAAGTTGTGAACACGAACAAGTGACATGACGGGTAGACCTCTCTGGTCGAAGCTGAGTCCATCAGTGCTCATGGTGTGGTCGTAGCCAGGATCGCTTTCTCGACACCTGAGCACCCATGGACACCAGAGCACCTGCGAACGGCTGGCAGCCTGGCCTAAGCAAGCCGTCGCCAGCTCACCGAACGCCCGCTCCAGCAGCGGCCGCAACGGAACCGGCGGATCCGCCGCCGCCCACCGCCGCACCGCGACCTGTGCCGCCGCGATCACCGCGCCAGCCAGAATCCGCGGGTACATGTCCTGCTCGAGATCGCGCCCCGTCCGTGCTGCGATCGCCTCGGCCAGCGCGTCGGCCATCTCGGAGTTGATCTTCAGGTACTCCCCGCGGATGGCCGGCGCGGACAGCACGTGCTTGAGCCTGGTCAGCCACGCCCCATCCGGCGCCTGCTCCGCGCCCTCGTAGTGCGCCAGCATGGCGCCGGTGATCGCATCCCACAGCGGCTCCCCGGCCGGCCGCCCCCGCAGCTCCGCGCCAACCCGCCGAGCCCGGTCCGTTCCCAGCGCGCAGATCGCCTCATACTTACTGGAAAAATAATTACCGAACGTGCGCAGCGAAACCCCCGCCTCCGCGGTGATATCTTCCACGGTCACGTTCTCCAGGCCCTGTTCCACCGCCAGCTTCAGAGCGGCCGAGCCAAGCGCCCGCCGCACCGCCAGCTTCTTCCGCTCCCGCAACCCTGAGGTCCGCAGATCCATCATGATCGCTAGCTTCGCAGATTCTTGCCGATTCGGCAAATTTGCCTTACCAGCAAGAATCTGCCTATGGTCTCTCATGGACATCAAAGGCGTCTGCTACGACGTCGGCCGCCTCTATCCCAGCCGCTTCCTGACCCGCAAAGTCTTCGACCCGGCCGCGACTCAACGCGACCTGCGGATCATCCGCGACGACCTGCACGCCAACGCCGTCCGTTTTCAGGGCCGCAGCATCACCCGCTTGACCACAGCTGCCGAAGCCGCCTTGGAGCTGGGTTTGCAGGTCTGGCTCTCTCCGGAAATGTTCGAGCGGAGCCAGCAAGCCACCCTGGCCTATCTGGAGCGCGCCGCCACCGCGGCCGAACCCCTCCGCCAGCGCTTCCCCAATCAGCTGACCTTCTGTGTGGGCACCGAGGCCAGCCTGTTCACGAAGAAGATCGTCCCCGGTCGTTCGGTCAACCAGCGGATAAAAAGCCTGCGGCAGGCGGGCTTGCGCGCTCACCCTTACGCCGAGCAACTGCAGGCTTTCCTGGACCAGGCCAACCAGCGTGTCCGCAAGGCCTTCCATGGCCCGCTCACCTACGCGTCCCTGATTTTCGAGCACGTCGACTGGAGCCAGTACGACATCATCGGCGTCGACCATTACCGCAACTCCAGGATCGAGGCCCACTACGCCGAACGGCTCCGCCCCTTCCTCGCCCTCGGCAAGCCAGTCGTCGACGCTGAGTTCGGCCACAGCTCCTACCGCGGCGGCAATCCCGGTCACATGGAGTTTGGCGAGCTGAACAACGAATCCCTAGCCCTGCACCGCATCCCCCTAGCCGGCCGCCTATTCCGCCCCCGCCTCAAGACCGGCACCAACATCCGCGACGAAGATCAGCAAGCCCGCGAGCTCATCAAGACCCTCAAAATCCTCGACGCCGAAGGTGTCGCCGGCGCGTTCATCTGGACCTTCGCCGACCCCTGGCTGATCCACACTCCCGACCCAGAGCACGATCTGGACATGACCTCAACCGCCCTGGTCAAGACCTACTCTGACCAGTCCTGGGAACCCAAGCAGTCCTTCCACGCCGTCGCCGACTTCTACGCCTCCTGAACCACCGTCTGCGCCTCCTGAACCACCGTCTACGCCTCCTGAACCACACGGTCCGCGGAATCGTTTCACCATGCAGCGGATAGACCCTCCGTCACATTTACGCGCCACACCTAGACGTCGCACCCCAGCACATCGCGAGGTTCAGTGCCAGCCGACTGGCCCGACGAATCAGACGGCCCCCCCGACCGCTCAGACGGCCCTCTCGACGGCTCAGACGGCCACCCCGACCGCCGCGACGACAACTCCGCCTCCACCCACCCCACTCGCCCCGCCCACCCCGAGTCCGAGCCCCCCAGCCGCCAGGAGGCCTACGTCAGCCTCCGCCTAGCCGTCTCCACCGAACAGACCACGGCAGCCCACCAGACCACCGCCACCGAACACGCCGCCGCCGAAAAGTGGAACAAGGACGCCCAAGAATCCCGCTGGATGTGGTCCGAATACGAACGCCGCTGGCCCGAACAAGACCGCCCCCAAGTAGACCGCTCCGACGACCCCCCAGACTCCTGGCGCGGCGAGGGTAGTAGGTTCCTTAGCGCCACTGAAAACAGCCGCGTTGATGCTATGTACGATCAAATTGCGCATTGCGAGCGCGAGAAGATTACGCCTATGATGCGCGACATAGAGGTAAGTACTCGGAAGTCCTGTGAAAGGGCACGCTGAAACCTGGCATGGCGGTCGCTGACGGCCATGCCGGTGGCGGCGTTACTGGTCCGGGGTTTTGCCGTTCGGCGGCGGCTGGGCCCAGGTGCGGAGGTTCTCGGGGCTGGCGTTCCAGGGCAGGAACCGGGCGAGCGCCTCGCCGGACAGGGGCTTTCCGCCGTGGCGGCCGCATTCGTCGAGGTAGGCGGTCAGGTACGTGATGATGTTCAGCCCGGCCAGCTGGGCAGTCGCGATGACGGTCCAGATATCGGCGGCGGTCGCGGCGGTGCCCGGGTTCTGGGAGCCGCCGGCGTTCTTCCTGGTCACGACAGGGCCGCGGATCGTTCTCTCGGCCAGGTTATTGTCCAGCCCCGTCATGGGGTAGTCCCGGTGCGCGATGAGGCCGTCCCACTGGCGGTTCAGGGTCGCGAGGGCCTTCTTCGCCTGTTCCTGCAGGCCGGGGCCTTTGGCCTGCTCCTTGCGGGTCTCGTCGATCACGGTGATCGCGGCGTCCCACGCGGCGTGTGCCTTCTCCAGCCGCGCGGCGGCTGCCTGCTTCCCCTGGACGGGCGGGGCCGCGGCCTCCTGCCAGGCGGCCATGAGCTCGTCGTGGGCGGCGTACAGGTCCCGGATCCGGTCCAGCCACGCATCGGACCAGCGGCGCAGCTGCTCCGGGTTCGCGTCCCCCGCCCGGACAAAGTAGCGACGCAGGTGAGACCAGCAAAATAGGTTGACCAGCCCGTCGGCCTTCCGCCCGGCGGACTGGTACACGGCATAGAAATCACTGGAGATCACCAGCCGCCGCGGTTCCCCGTCCGCGTCCGGAAGCAGCTGCCCGGTGTCCTCGTCGATGCCCGCGTGCCTGGCCAGGACCGTCCCCGCCCGGGACGGGTCCATCACGAAGCACACGGTGTCAGGCCCGATGAACACCCACAGCCAGAACTTCGCCGGCCCCTCGCCGTCACCGGGGGCGAACACCCGCCACGTCGTCTCGTCCGCGTGGATCAGCCAGGAGTCCCGGTTCCGGGCGGCGATCGCGTCCGACAGCGGGGCCAGCAGCCTCCCCGCCTGCGCGACCGTCCCGGCCAGCGTCGCGGGCGAGATCTCCGCCCCCTGCCGCGCCAGCCCGGTCACCAGGGAGTTCATGGACCGGCCCGAGCCGAACCGCTCCGTGAGCAGCATCGCGGTGAACCCGTTCGTGAACAGGCCCTTCCCGATCGCCTTCGGCGGCCCCGGCGCCATCACCGTCTGCTGCCCCGGGCAGCGGCACTCTCTCTTGTAACGGCGCCGGCAGTTCGCGACCAGCCGGATGATGACCTGCCAGTCCAGCTGCTCCCCAGACCAGTGATCTCCCAGCAGGCTGAACGGCTCCCCGCAGTCCGGGCAGCAGTACCCGCCGCCGGGGAAGTCCCAGAACACCTCGAACCGCGGCAGCCCCGAGAAGTCCCGCCGCCCCGAGCGCGCCCCGGGACCGCGTTTCACCTGCTTCTTCCCGCTGCCAGGCTTCCCGCCGTCACCGGCGCCGGCATCATCATCGCTGCCGGCGTCCGGGGCCGGGCCGGACTTCTCCGACGACCTCCCGAACACCATCCGCTGCAGCACCGCGATCGTGGCATTCGCCTCAGCCAGCTGACTGGCCTGCCGGCCGACCAGCTCCCGCAGCTCCGTGTTCTGCCTGGCCAGCTCCGTGCCGTGCCTGATCAGGCCATCGATGCGCGCCGACTGCTGCTCAATGACTTCCAGCGCCCGCGCCAGCCGCTCCTCAGCGGACACCCCGCCGGCGGGCGGCGTCCCGGCACCGTCCGCGCCTGCCAGAATCCCGGCCGCCGCAGTCACGAACCACAGCAAACACTGCCATCACCGGCAAATCACGCACCCGCCCGGCGTGTCGCAGCCGTCGTCCACGCAGGACTCCGCAGCCCCCGTCACAGGAATTGCGAAGACTTACCCGTGATCCGCTTCTTATCACCGGTCGCGGTACCGGGCCGCGTCCCGCCGTCGATTTCCGCCTGCTTCGCCCATGACCGCAGCGCTTCCGGGTGAACACCCAGCTGGCGTGCGACCCGGGCCAGCTCCCCGCGTCCCCTGCCCTCTCGTTCCCGGACCTCGAACAGCATCTTCACCGCGCGTTCGCGCAGCTCATCCGGGTACTTCTTCTGTGCCGCCATGACCCTGCATCCTCCCAGGAATCAGAGCCTCCAAGATTCCCGGGGTGGCCCACGTCGTGAACGACAGCGCCCATGGCGATGAAGCGCCAGCGCCTATCGGCGACTGTCAAGAGGAGCGGGCTTCCGACCAGGGACCCGCACCCGCACGCCTGCCTTTTGCCGTCATCGCCTGGGCCTGGGACTGCAGGAACCCAGCCGAGCCTGGGCCGTCC
>JBAPYC010000442.1:0-5717 GCA_049284535.1 Streptosporangiaceae bacterium | reverse complement strand
TGACCGCGATGATTGTCTTGGAGGTCTGCATGCCAGCCCGGTGCTGGATCGCGCCGGAGATCCCGACCGCCACGTACAGCTGCGGCGAGACGGTCTTGCCGGTCTGGCCGACCTGGAACTGGTGCGGGTACCAGCCGGCGTCGGTCACGGCGCGGGACGCGCCCACGGCGGCGCCCATAGCGTCGGCTAGCTGTTCGATGACACCGAAGCCCTCAGCCCCGCCCGTTCCGCGGCCTCCGGACACCACGATCGATGCCTCGGTCAGGTCGGGACGCTCGCCGCGCTCGGCGATCACCTGGTTGGTGACCTTGGCCCCGGTGGCCTCGGTGGACAGGGAGACCGCGGACATCTCGGCCGCGCCGGTCTCGGGTTCGGGTGCCACCGCGTTGGGCCGCATGGCCACGATGGGCGTGCCCTTGGTGACCCGCGAGTGCACGATCGTGTTGCCGCCGAAGATCGACTGCTCGGCCACCGGGCCGCCGTCGCCGGGCTGCAGGTCCACCGCGTCGGTGAGCACACCCGAATCGATCTTGACCGCCAGGCGGCCCGCGACCTCCTTGCCCTGCGCGTTGCCGGCCAGCAGCACCAGCGCCGGGGACTTCTCCTTGACCAGCTGGGCCAGCAGCTCGGCGGCGGGGTTGACCACGTAGTCGTCGAAGTCGGGGGCGTCGGCCACGTAGACCGTCGCCGCGCCGTACTCGGCCAGCCGCGCCTGGGCGGCTTCCGCGCCCGGTCCGGTCCACACCACCGCGGGCTCGCCGAACCGGCGGGCCAGCGTGATCAGCTCGAGCGTGACCTTCTTGACATCCTCGCCCGTGTGCTCGGCGAGTACCAGGATCTCTGCCATAGGTGTTCCTCCGCCCCTTAGATGAACTTCTGCGCGGCCAGGAACTCGGCCACCTTGACGCCGCCGTCGCCCTCGTCCTTGACGATGGTGCCGGCCTGGCGCGGCGGCCGCTGGGCGAAGTCCACCACCTCGGTGCTGGCGCCGCCCGGCCCGACCAGGGCGGCGTCGATGCCGGCGTCCGCCAGGGTCAGCGTCTGCACGGGCTTCTTCTTGGCCGCCATGATGCCCTTGAAGCTCGGGTACCGCGGCTCGTTGATCTTCTCCACCACGCTGACCACGGCGGGCAGGGTGGACTCGACCTCGAAGTAGCCGTCCTCGGAGACCCGGCGGATGTGGATGGCGGTGCCGTCGATCTCCACCTTGCTGGCCAGCGAGACCTGAGGCACGCCGAGCCGTTCGGCCAGCATGGCGGCCATCACGCCCATCCGGGCGTCGGTCGACTCCGACCCGCAGATGACCAGGTCGAACCCGTTCTCGGAGAGGACCTGGGCCAGCGCATAGGAGGTCGACAGGCCATCGGAGCCGGCCAGGCCGTCATCCAGCAGGTGGATGGCCTTGTCCGCCCCCATGGACAGCGCCTTGCGGATCGACTCGGCCGCCTTCTCCGGGCCCATGGTCAAGATGGTGACCTCGGCCTCCGCGCCCGCTCCGCGCTGCGCCTCGGCGATCTGCAGGCCCTCCTCGATGGCGTACTCGTCAAGCTCGTTGATGAGCCCGTCCACCGAGGCGCGGTCCAGCGTGCCATCTGGCTCCTTGAGCTTGCGTTCGGCCCAGGTATCTGGCACCTGCTTTACCAGCACGACGATGTTCATGGACGACATCAACCTCCCTTAGCTGCTGTCATACAGGGTGCCAAACGGCGCAACCCCGCGTGGCACCGGGTCGTACGCCGAATGTTACCCGCTGGTAGGAAGGACCGCAGCCAGCGCCTTATATCCGGCGACTTCCGGCCGCGTCTCAGCTGGCGAGAAACGGCGAGCCGCGACTCCGTCCGCAAACCTTCCAATGTGGCAAATATGCCTCTTACCGGAAATGGCGCTCATTACACTGATATGGTCCGACGATACTGCCGGGGAAGACGAGACTTAAGTTACATAAATTATATATGTGTTCGATGATGATCACAGCACATCGGGAAACCAGCACGTAACTCTCTGCACTCATTAGTTCTCCCGTCACAAGCATCAAGCCGCACAAGGTCCGCCTCGTCCTTCGTGCCGCCTGCGACACAACCGAAGTAGCGATGAGCCGCGCGAAGCGCCGCGAGAGTGCGGGCACCGCCGGCAGGCCTGACGCACTTTCCCGGCTAGCAAACCGGGACAGGTGAGCACACACGGGGGAGGAAAGCCCACCCATGCATCTGGCGGTTCAGTTTGCCGCACCCGGATCACAACTCACCAGCCTGAGCTGGTGGCATCATCTGCACCACTATGTCCCGATCGGGCTGGTGGGCGCTCTCTCGTGGACGGTCTGGGTAATTCGCTTCACACTTTCGCGCCTGTACAAGCCGGCCCCGCCCGGTTTCCGGGCGACGACCTCGGTCGTGGTGCCGTCCTACCGGGAGGACCCGGACATCCTCGACAGGTGCCTGACGACCTGGCTGCGGGAGAATCCGACCGAGATCATCGTCGTCCCCGACATCGCCGATACCGAGGTCATCAAGCGGCTGGAAGCCCGGGCGGCCGCCGATTCCCGGCTGCAGGTCGTGCCGTTCGTGCACAGCGGGAAGCGCTCGGCCCTCGGCGTGGGGATCCGGCGGGCGAGGCAGCAGATCCTGGTGCTGTGCGACTCGGACACAAGCTGGGAACCGGGCCTGCTGCCAGCCGTGCTGGCACCGTTCGCCGACCCCGGCGTCGGCGGTGTGGGCACGCGGCAGAACGCTTACCTGCCCAAGACCAGCGTATGGCGGCGGATGGCCGACTGGATGATCGACGTCCGCTATCTCGACTACGTGCGGGCTCAGTCCCGCCGGGGCGCCGTCGCCTGCCTGTCCGGGCGCACGGTCGCCTACCGGCGCCAGGCCGTGGTGCCGGTCGTGGAGAACATGGAGGACGAGTTTTTCCTCGGGCGACGGTGCATCTCGGGCGATGACGGGCGGCTGACCTGGCTGGTCCTCGCGTCCGGATACAAGACCGTCTACCAGTCGACGGCCCGGGCCACCTCCATGTTCCCCGACAAGGGCCGCGCGTTCTACAAGCAGCGCCTGCGCTGGAGCCGGAACTCCTACCGCACCTACCTGACCGCGATGTGGAAGGGATGGCTCTGGCACCAGCCCTTCATCTGCCAGCTCAGCGTCCTGCAAGTCATGCTCACGCCGGTCACCATGGGTTTCGCGGTCTTCTACCTGTTCGTCTGGGTGTCTCATCCGCAGCCGCTGGTCGCCGTGGCCGCGGTCGGCTGGCTGCTGGCCGGACGTGGGCTGCGCGGCTTCTCGCACCTGCGCGAGAAGCCGCGTGACATCTGGATCCTGCCGCTCGTCGCGATTACGACTATCACGATCGCCCTGCCGGTCAAGCTGTACGCGTTCACCACCATGAACGTGCACGGATGGCTGACCCGGAACGCAGACCAGGTTGGCGGCGAGGCGCAGAGCGCCTCGTCGCTGGTCTAGGAGGCCACGTGAGCAGAAAGCACCGGGGCGAAGACCGGGCACGCGGATGGCCAGTCATCCTGGCCGCGGTCGCGGTGTTCTGCCTGCTGGCCACCGCGCCGCTGATCCTGCCCCTGATACACGTGCAGCTGTACCCGACGCCGGCCACGTCGAGCCACGGGGTGAAACTGCTGCCCGCCCCCACGGCGCCCCAGGCGGTCCCATTGCCGTCCGTAGCACGGCCGGTCGACCCGGCCGCCGCCCCGGCCGCTCCTCCGGCGGCCGACGCGACCAGGGAAGCGGCCGTGCTCACCACTGAGGACAACCGGATCCGGTCACTGCTGCACGATGAAAGCCACATCCTCAAGCCCCAGCTGGTCGCTACCCGCGGCACGCTGCCGACCCTGGTGCTGACGGCCGCGCGAGCCCAGTACACCTCGGCTGACCTGGTCAAGTACCACGCGCTGGTGCTGCTGCCGAACCACGCCGCCCTGCTCCAGGACAACGTGTTCGTCGCCGCCAACGCTCGCTTGTCCCTGGGCGGAGCCGCCCTGCGCACCCTGTACCTGGACAACGGGCACGGCGGCTTTGCCACCATCGTCACCTGGCAGGGCATCCTGTCCTTTGCCGGGTCGGCCAGCCAGCCGATGACCATCATGGGCTGGGATCGGGCCGCGAACCAGCCGGCCACCGACGTCGGGACCGGCCGGTCCTACATTCGCGACGTGGGCGGCAACATGACGCTGTCCGAGGTCCGGGTGTCCTCGCTGGGTTTCTGGAGCGGCCGGACCGGCGGGGTCGCCTGGACGGGGACGACCGGCGCCCCGCCGAGCGGTGGTGCGATCAGCTCCACGTTCACGGGCAACGCCTACGGCGCGTTCGTCTCCCGCGGCAACGGCATCGTCTTCGGCGACGATCTGTTCGAGTCCAACCAGCTGGACGGACTGCATATCCACCGGCACTCGACAGACACCTCGGTCGTGGACAGCTCAGCGGCCCGCAACGGCGGTAGCGGCTTCTCCATTGGCCCGGACACCCAGGGTGTCCGGCTGATCAGCGACGTATCTGAGCACAATGCCGGGGACGGCTACTTCGTCAACGGCAAGCCGCTGGCCACTACCGCGTCCGCGTCCGGAGGGACGACGACGCCGGGCTCGGACACCATCATCAAGAACAGCGCGGCGCTGCGCAACGGCAAGATCGGCATTCTGGTCGAGGGTGGCACCCGCACGGTGGTCGAGGGCGACCAGGTCTGCGCCGCGGTCACCGCGGTGGCGATCAGGTACAACGTCACCGACGCAGTGGTCACCGGGAACGACATCCACTGCTCGCCCCGATCGGGCCTGTCCATCGGGCCAGAAACGCCGGGCCTGGTGGTCTCGGGGAACAGCATCGCCGGCGCACGGATCGGGATCCTTCTTTCCGGCTCCGGGCCGGTAAAGCTGGACAACAACCAGATCACCGGGGCCACCGTCTTCGGGATCAGTGCCCGCGGGTCGGGATCGGCCGTTACCGGGGTGGACGATGCCATCTCCGGAACTGGCCCCAGGGCCATCGACGCCCGGACCAACGCGTCCACCCCGGCCCTGGCGTCCGTCAACCTCTCCGGATGGACATCTGACAACCCGGTGACGTTCCTGTCCTATCTGGAGTATCACCCGCTCGCCGCCCTGTGGCTCGGGGTCGCGGTGCTGATCCTGATGGGCTGGTCCTGGTCCCACCGGCACCATCTGCCGTCCCACCCGTACGCCAGCTCGCGCCGGCGCGCCATCGGGCCTCAGGCAGTAGCCACCGATACGGCCGCCACTGCGCACTCCTCGCTCGCCTCGATGTTCACGGCCCGGGAATCCGATCCGACCACGACCACGCCGCTGACCGTCCTGAAGGCGGCCTCCTCGGCCGCGGATGCGCTGCGCCGGAGCCGTGTCACCCCGGCCGGGCCGACCATCCCGGCCAGGCCGACCCTGCCCGACATGAGGGCCATCAGCGGTGCCGCGAGTCTTAGTTCCAGGGGCAGCGGTCTGGGCGGGGGGCAACGAGAGCGCGGGCCTGCCAGTGGCCGCCAGGAGCCGGCCCGCGATCCGGGGAGGCCATCTGGTCCGGGGAGGCCATCCGGTCCGGGGAGACCGTCTGGTCCGGGGAGACCGGCCGACCGAGGTCAGCAGGGCGTCAGCCCGGGCCAGGCGTGGCCGGACGCGGGCGGCTGGGAGCGTCCCGCCAGCCAGCGGCGGGAACCACGCCACAGACTCCAGGCCCGCGAGAGCGAGCCCAGCTGGGACT
>JBAPYC010000441.1:0-8746 GCA_049284535.1 Streptosporangiaceae bacterium | reverse complement strand
TCGGCGGTGAGCCCAGCTCGGCCACCGGGAGCCAGGAGCTCAGCCCGGACGAGCGAGCCGAGCTAAAACGCCTTCGCGCCGAGACCGCCGAATTCCGCCGCCAGGGACCTAGGAGGCGCATCAGCTGGCGGGCCCTCGTGGCCAGCGTGCTGATCATCTTGGCTGCGTGCTTGCCCCGGTCGCCGTGCTGGGCGTCTGGGCCGGAAACGAGGTTTCCAACACCGGCCGGTGGGTGGCGACCGTGGAGCCGCTGATCCACGACCCGGCGATCCAGAACGTCCTGACCGACAAGATCACGAACCAGATAACCAGCCAGCTGAACCTGACTGGGACCCTCAATCAGGCCTCGGCCCAGTTGAACAGCAGAGGGCTGCCCCGGATCAGCACACTGATCACGACGTTCGGCCCGCAGATCACCAGCGCGGTCACCGGCTTCATCCACAGCACAGTGCAGACGGTGGTATCCAGCCCTGCCGTGGCCAAGATCTGGGTCCAGGTCAACACGGTTGCCCACCAGCAGCTGGTCAAGGTCCTCTCCGGAGAGGGCAACAGCGCTGTCAGCACCAGCAACGGCCACGTCGTTCTCAACCTCGGCCCGTTCATCGCGCAGGCCAAGCAGAACCTGGTCGCGCGGGGGTTCTCGCTGGCGGACAACGTCCCGAACGTTAGCCCGACGGTGACGCTGTTCCAGTCCAACGACCTCGGGAAGGCCCAGGCCGGCTACCGGCTGATCAAGGCCTTCAGGATCGTACTGCCCCTGCTGGTGCTGGTCCTCATCGCCGCTGGGGTCTACATCAGCCGCGGCCGCCGGCGCACCCTGATCCGGGCTGTGCTCGGTATCGCCGCGTCCATGCTGATCCTGGCCGTCGGCTTGCTGATCTTCCGCGGGATCTACCTCAACAGCGTCCCCGGCAACGTGCTGCCCGCCGACGCCGCGGCCGCCGTGTTCGATGCGATGGTTCACTTCATCAAGGTGACGCTCCGGGTCGTGCTCGTGGTCGGGCTGGTCGTCGCCATCGGGGCGTTCATCACCGGCCCCTCCCGCACGGCGGTCCGGGCCCGGTCGACCCTGAAGTCCTGGCTGGACCGGATCCGTAACTTCGGCGAGCGCCGCGGCGTGTCCACCGGTCCCGTCGGCCAGTGCACGTACGAGCATCGCCGGGGCCTCCGGATCGGGGCGGTGGCCCTCGCCGCGCTGGTCTTCGTCTTCTGGGGCGAGCTCACCGGGCTCTTCGTCCTTGTACTTGTCATTTTCTTGCTGGTTGTCCTCGGCCTGATCGAGCTGATCGGTCGGCCTCCTGCGCGGCCCGAGACCGCGGGCCAGACCTAACACCTACACAGAAAGGACCTGACTATGACCACGCCAGCCAAGGTAGATGTCGGCGACGACACCAAGGAGGTACTGGGGGGCCTGTCCCGGGGCGACCCCGACCTGCTGGCCGCCGGCCTGGAGGTACGGGCGGAATGGAAGGCCCGGAGCCACCTCGATGATCGTTCATATGCCCTGGTCAAGCTGGCGGCCCTCATAGCGCTGGACGCACCGCCGGCCTCGTACGTCTGGCAGGTCGGCAACGCACTGGCCGAGGGGGCCACCCCGGAGGACATCGTAGGCGTGCTGATCGCCATCGCCCCGCAGGTCGGCGGCCCGAAGCTGGTCTCGGCCGCGCCCGAAATCATGGTCGCTCTCGGCCTGACGCTCCCAGACGACATGTAACCAGAAAATCAAGGAGGCAGACATGTTCAGGCGACGACGTCCGTTGCTGCGTGCGGCCGTGGTAGGCGGAGGCGCGTACATGGCCGGAAAGCATGTGGCCCGGCAGCGGGATGAGCAAGCCCAGCAGGAGGCGGAGCAGAACGCGCGCCTCAGCGATCTGGAACAGCAGCCGGCGCCAGCGCAGCAGCAGGCGCCTTACCAGCAGCAACCAGCCCCGGCGCAGTCGTCGCCCATGATCGACCAGCTGAACCAGCTGGCTACGCTGCATCAGCAGGGCGTCCTGACCGACGACGAATTTGCCGCCGCCAAGGCCAAGCTGTTCGGTAACTGAGGTCCGCGCTGAGCTGGTGTCACCGAGGTCGTCGAGCGGATCTGCATCGGCGGCCTCGGTGAACGACGCGATGACCTCTTCTTCCGAATAGCGGACTTCCATTTCGGGCCAGCCGCCGGAACACCAGACGGGTCCGCCGGCGTCACCGACAGGCGCGGGCGAGCGGGCTGGACGGCACCGGTCAGCCGCAGCACCGGGAAGATGAAGTAAGCCCTGGGAAATCCGTCGTCGCCGGCGCGGAGGGGGAGCTCGAAGGAGTACAGACGACTCCGCGCGTCTGCGCGAGCTCGTCCGCGCGCCGCTGGATGTCCGCCCACCGGGCGGATGCATCTCCGGCACCGGGCGTCTACGCCATGCTCATCGCGCCGTGCAGGGCCGAGCTGGCGTCGGCTCACCACCGCCGAGCCCCTGACCAGAGGCAAGGAGGCGCGGGCCAGGGTGCCCCGCAGAGGAACGGCGACGCCCGGTCGGCCTTCGTCGTGGTCCTCTTCGCGCTGCTCGGCATTCTCGTCATCGGCGACCCCGGGCGCATCGATCGTGGCTCGGCGTGGCTCCGGCTGCTGACTGGGACGCTGATCGGCCTGATCTGCGCCCGAAAACGCAAGCGCCGCGGCCAACCCGGTCGCCGGGATCGTACAGGCCGTAGGGGCCGTCAGAGCCTGGCGGCCCGGTACGGCCGCGGAGTGCCCTCCTGATCAGCTACCGGGCCGACGCGCCCGGTAACTGACCCTGCGCTGGATCAGTTCGGGGCGGATCAGCCGACAGGGGGTGACACGGATGTTCAGTTGGTTGGCTCAGACGGTCTGGCCGCCGTGCAGGGCTTCCTGGAGCTCCGCCTCGCCTTCCTTGGTCAGCGAGGTCTTGAGCACGGTGCCACCATACTTGCTCATCGCCTCGACGGCCTTGTCCGGCGTAACCTTCTCCACCATCATGAACAGTGCCGACGTGCCCGGCTGAAGCATGCCGCGGACCTGGTCCTGGAACGCCTTGTCCACGCCGGACTTGGAGATCTTGCCCATGAGCGCGCCCATGCCGGCGCCGACGGCCATCCCCAGGACCGGGACGAAGAACAGCAGGCCGAACAGCATTCCCCAGAACATGCCCCAGGTGGCCCCGCCGCCCACCATGTGGTGGCTGGTGTGGGTGTGGTACTTGCCCTCCTTGTCCCGGACGATCACCGCGATCGCATCGGGCTGGATGATCAGGTCCTGGGCCAGCCGCCGCGCCTCGGCAGCTGCCTCGTCGCCGGTGGCCTCGTCCGGGTAACCGATCGCGATCAGGTCAGCCATTGTTCTCTCCTCACTATGCCTACTAGGTAGCGCCTACTCAATCAGCCCCACCCGAAGCGCGCCCCACCCGCATGAGGGTGATTACTCCAGGCCCGTAAGATCAGCTCGAGTTGCGGGCCCGGCGGACACCTTCGGAAATCACCCGCCATGAGCGGGGCGCGCGGAGTTAGAGAGGCAAACGTAGCAATCTGGCCCTGTGAGTCCGACCTCGAGATCCGGCGGTCCGGTGTTCTCCCGTCAGAAGCCCTGCTCAACTCGGCTCACCGCCTCGGTCGAGACGGTCTTGTACATCCCGCTTCAGGATCAGGAAGGGCGTGCCTGACGCTTAGGCACACCTCACCCGGGCTCGGCATGTTAGTCGTCCGCTAAGCGAGGATTGCCGCCACCATCAGGAAACCGCGGCCGGACTGGATGCCGAAGGCGCCGGCTGCGTCCCGTCCTGCCAGGCGGCCGTTCCGGCGGTCATCGCCGCCTTGGCCTGGGCCCACCGTTGCCTGGCCACTTCGCTCGGCGGCACTTCCATCTCGTTGATCCACTGGCGGGTGGCTGCTAGCACGTAGCCGGCGCCGATGGCCAGGCCGGCCATGACGATCAGCGTGCCACCTCCTATCATCGCCGCGCTGGTGATCAGCGGAGCCGACCTGAACTGCGGTCCGTTCCCGCGATTCTCGCTATTGATCATGGGATCCGTCCTTAACGTGCGAACTGTTCATAAATGTGCGAACTGTTCATAACTGTGGTCGGTCAGGTAGCTCCCGGAACCACCCATCCAGGGGTGATCCGTCGATCATTCGCGGCCTCAGGCCCCCGATGTCGACCTTTGGCGTCCTTGGCTGGTCCTGCTATCCCCGGTTCGACTCGCCGAGCGTGTTCGCGTCGTCGCTGGATGCCGAGCGCGGCGGTTTCTGCCGGACCGCCCCGGACCGGGATGATTAGGTGGCCCGACAGTTCTGCCTGCCCGACACCCCGGTGCTGACCACGCAGTTCATGACCCAGGACAGGGTTGGCGAGGTACACCATTTCATGGCGATCATCGAGTTCATGGCGATCATCGAGGTCCGGCTCCGGCGCGGCCGACACCGAGCCGCGCAGGTTCTGGGGCCTGCTCCAGTCCGCGCTGCGGGCCGCCGACAGTGCCGAGCGCAGGCCGCCGCTCGCGGCCGCTCGGGGGAGCGGGACCGATCTGGTCCAGATGGTGTTCAGCAATATGCGCGAGTCGGCGGTCCGGCTCGCGGTTATCATTGATAACGGCCACGTGCTCGCCCATCGCGACATCCCTGACCGCCTGATACGCGGGTCACGGCCGGGGCTGCGGCTGATCCTCGCCGCCCGCAGCGACCCCCAGTTGCCCGCTGCACCGGTACCGGCTGGCCGGGCAGATGCACGAGCTGCGCGCCGTGGACCTGGCCATAACGCCGTCCGAGATCATCGAGGTGCTAGTGGCCCGCGGAGTCACCCTCTGTATGACCTCACTGCCGCGCAATCACCCGTGAACGGGTGACGACGCTTTCAGCCGTCTCCAGCAGGATCGGAACCAGCGGTCCCAACCCAGGAGGCGGGCATGAAACACCATGATCTGCCCGGCCGCGGCTGGACGGTGGTCTTGCGGCGCCAGCCGTCCCGAATCGTGGCGGGTCGGCCTGAGGGCGGTTATACGGACGCGTACGAGCTCGTCTGCTGCGAATGCGGCGATGATCCCGACACGGATTATCGTGACGTCTCATCCTGGCTTCAGCAGGTCCGCGGGCCCTATCTCTTCGCCGCCGGCGTAGAGGCCTATGCGACGCACGTCAGGCAATACCATGCGGCCCAGGAGATGGCCAGCCAGCAGACCCGAACCGGCCTTCAGGTGGACGAGATGACCACCAATGTGGAATCACGCCGCCCGCGCCGTGGCCGCCGCCTGATCGCCCTTGGCGCAGAACTGGACCCACCCAAACGGCTCCTGGCGAGACCGCCAGTTCCAGCAGAACATGATCACCGGCCTCATCGCGCTGGCGGCACTCGCCCAGCCGGCCCATGAAAGGCGAGGCCTCCGGCATCGCGCAGCTCATCACCCGAGACATAGGCGCAGACCGAGGATCCGGCACCTAGCAGGCCGGCTCATTCATGGCCGATTACTGCGCGTTCCGGTGGGGGGAGGAAACTTCGATCGTGAATCCGCGCGATCGGCTTCGGCCGGCAAGCAGGCGATGGCCCGATCCGGCTGAGGCGCTGGCCCAGCAGGTCACCGAGCGCATCCTCGATCTTGTGGTCAGGGCGCTGGACGTTAACGATCTCGCCGCCCGCATCGACCTGAATGCTCTCGCCGGGCGACTCGATGTCGACACGATCATGAAGAAGATCGACCTGAACGCCTTGCTGGACCAGGTGGACCTGAACGCCTTGCTGAACCGGATCGACGTCAACGCCATGCTGGACCGGCTGGACCTCAGACCGATCCTTGACCGCGTCGACGTCAACGATCTCGTGCGCCGGATTGACATGGACGCCCTGGTTCAGGACACGGACCTGGGCGCCGTGATGGCCAGGTCGTCTGGCGGGCTGGTTAGCGAGGGCCTCGACGGGTTGCGGAGCCAGGCGGTCGGCCTCGATCAGTTCATCGACCGCTGGGTCAGGCGCCTGCTCCGCCGCAAGCATCCCTGGCCCGCCGCGCCGTCGGCTATGCTCGCCCCGCGCGCCGCCCCGGTGCAGGCCGCTATCGTGCCGCCGCAGGCAGCGTCATGAGCACCCGCCCGGCTCTGCTGACGTTCCAGGGGAACTACGCGGGCTCGGTTTCCCGGTTCCTGGCCTACGTCCTCGATCTTGTGGCGAGCTCCGCCGTATTCTCCCTCGCTCTTGAGGCGATTTCCTACGCCGTGCACGTGGTGACCGGTCATTCCGTCAGCTGGAACCGGTCGAATACGGTCGTGGCTATTGTCTTCGTGGCCTGGCAGTTCTTCTACTTCGGCTACTCGTGGGCGCTGAGCGGCCGGACCTTCGGCATGGCCGTGCTCGGCATCCGCGTCGTCCGGGCTGACGGCTCGGAGGTAGAACCGCGGCAGGGTGTGATCCGGGCCCTGGCGTTCCCGCTGAGCTTCCTGCTCTGCGGTCTGGGGTTCCTCGGCATCCTCGTGCAGCGCGAGCACCGTGCCCTGCACGACCTCATCGCCGGCACCGCGGTCATCTACGCTTGGGATGCGCGCGCCGCCCGGCTCCGCTTCCTGGCCCGCCAGGCCGAACTGTCGACGGCGCCGGAGGCGCGATGAGCAAACAACTCGAGGAGGGCCCCGCGTACGGGCAGGAGCAATGGGAGCACGCCCCGCCGCAGGACGACGACGCGGACCTGGGTGAGCGGCACCGTCAGGCGTACGAGACGTCGACCGCCTGGTCGGTCTCGTAGCCGTCGCAGGCTCCTGGGCTCCATAACCTTGTCGTGGCCTTTGACCTGCGACTGCCCAGCCGAATCCGGTCCACCCGGTGGCCACGACCTCGCTCCTTTTTCTGAGCGTGCCGGGAGCAGCACCGTGTGCTGGGGGCGACCCCGCCCCCCGCCCCGATGCCGTCGATGCAGGCCAGCCGCCCGGACCCGGATGTGGGTCGCCCGGGCGCTGGCCAGCGCGGTGGGTCGACCATCGCGCCATCCCGGCTCGGGCTTCTCCTCCGGCGCGCGTTCGGCCGTTCGCGGCCAGCAGTTCGGCCGTCCGGCGGACAGCCGGTGGCCGGATCCACCCAAGATCCGCGGCGACGTCTTCGGGCGAGCACGCATACTAGCTCCGGCCGGCCGTGGCCCGCTGTCCCGCGGTGCCGGTTTTCAGCGTCATGTCTCTGCCTCCGAAACAATCGGCGCCAGCTTCACCAGGCCCCCTGCGCGGGTCTTGCGCTGGTGTCGTAGCTGGATGAGTTTGTCGGTGGCGACGACCGCGGGCGCGAGGAGGGAGAGGGCGAGCACGATGATCCACTCCCGGCCGGTGAGGGAGGTGGTGTCGAGGAGGCGCTGGAGCATGCCGAGTTCGACGGCGGCCCAGGTGAGGATCCAGCCCAGGATGATCCAGCCCAGGTAGGGGAAGACCGGTGAGGACCACGGCGCCTGGCGTTCGCGGCGCATGACCAGGCCGATGTTAACCGCGCTGAACGAGATGATGGCGAAGGCCATGGTCATGTTGACCGAGGCGTGGGTCGTGGAGGGCTTGCCGGGACCCCACTCGAGCACGCACAGCGCGGTGGCAGCGACCACGAACCCGAAGATGAACCAGCGGATGATCCAAGGGGTGGTGACGATCTTGGTGCCGGGCTTGCGCGGCGGCCGCTGCATCACGCCGGGGTCGGGGACGTCGACGATGAATCCGATGACCACGGTGATGACGACGAAGAACTTGCAGAACAGCAGCTGCAGCGGGAACAGGGCCACGCCGCCGTTGATGTTCAAGATGGTGGCGTAGACCATCAGCTGCAGGACCGAGGACAAGATGGTCAGCTGCATCCGGATGTAGGTGGAGATCCGCCGGTAGATGTCGCGGCCGAGGTCGACGGCGCGGACCAGGGTGGCGAAGTTGTCGTCGGTCAGCACGATCTTGGCGGCCTGCTTGGTGACTTCTGAGCCGCTGCCCATGGCCACGCCAATGTCGGCCTGCTTGAGGGCGGCGGCGTCATTGACCGCGTCGCCTGTCATCGCGACGACCTCGCCGTCTTGCTGCATGAGCTTGGCCAGGCGAAGCTTGTCTTCGGGGGCGACCCGGCCGAAGACGTGCAGCTGGGGCAGCCGCTCGATCACCTCGTCATCGGTCAGGTGCTGCAACTCGGTGCCGGTGATGACGCCGGGCCCGAGGCCGAGTTCGTCGGCGATGGCACGGGCGGTGATGGTGTGGTCGCCGGTGATCATCCGGACGTCGACCCCGGCGCCGAGCGCGGCGTGGACCGCGTCCCTGGCCTCAGTGCGCAGCGGGTCCACGATCCCCACCAGCGCGACAAAGACCAGGTCCGTGACGGCGGTCATGGGGTCTGCGAGCGCCGCGGTCATCGTCGCGTCATCCATGTCCTTGACGGCGAACGCGAGGACCCGCAGCCCGCGCTCGGACAGCTTGCGGTTGGCGGCCAGGAGCTCGTCCCTGACGGTGCCGATCGGCACCTGCTGGCCATGCCACAGGGCCCGGTCGCAGCGGTCCAGGACCACATCCGGGGCGCCTTTGACGGTGACCAGGTGCGGTTGCTGGACGAGCGGGCCGACCAGCCAGTCCGGGCGGTCGTGGAAGGTGGCCATGAACTTGTACTCGGAATCGAACGGCACCTCGGCCCGGCGGGGCAGGGCTTCGCGGGTCTCCCCGGCGTCCACGCCCATCTTCGCGGCCAGCACCACGAACGCCGCCTCGGTCGGGTCGCCGATGACCGACTCGTCGTCGCCGACGGTGGCGTCGGTGCACAGCACCAGGCCCA
>JBAPYC010000440.1:0-4575 GCA_049284535.1 Streptosporangiaceae bacterium | reverse complement strand
CGCGTGGAACAGGTCCCGGATCGTGCGCAGCTCGGCGTCCCGGCCGGTCAGCGGGGCCTCCAGCCCGTCTACCCGCTGCACGCCGCCGACGGCGGACAGCACCCGGGTGGCGCGCCAGAGCCGCTGCGGGCCGTCCTTGCCCTTGAGCTGATGCTCGCCGGCGTCGGCGAACCCGATCGCGCTGCCCGCCAGCCGCCGGGTCGGCCCGTCGGTGAACACCGAACCGGGCTCGGCCGCGGTCTGCACCCGGGCCGCCGTATTCACGGCGTCGCCGGCCACCATGCCCTCGCCGACCGCGCCCAGGTTCACCGCGACCTCGCCGGTGACCACCCCGGCCCGCGCCGCCAGCCCGGGCACCTCCGTCTCGTCGCCCAATTCGGCCACCGCGCCGACCAGGTCCAAGGCGGCCCGCACGGCCCGTTCCGCGTCGCTCTCGGTCGCGGCCGGGGTGCCCCAGACCGCCATCACCGCGTCGCCGATGAACTTCTCCACGGTCCCGCCGTACCGGCCGATCACCGTCCGGGCGATCTCGAAGTACCGGGACAGCAGCTCCCGCACGGCCTCCGGATCGCGGGATTCGGACAGCGAGGTGAACCCCACCATGTCGCAGAACAGCACCGAGCACACCCGCCGCTCCGCGGCCCGCTGCTGGCCGTCCCGGGCGCTGCCGACCCGAACCGGAGCAGTGGCGGACGGGGGCCGGGCGGTGTCGAACAACGCGGCACCGCAGACCCGGCAAAAGCGCTTGCCGGGAGTCAGCGGCTCACCGCACGACGGGCAGGCTCCGGCCGGAGCCCCGCAATCACCGCAGAACCGGTCGTCCTCGCCCAGGGACGCACCACACTGCCCGCACCTCACACATCCCCCCATCCCTAGGCATGCCACGACAATGCTGTCACGCATTCACCGGCCTGACCACTGCCCGTCATCCGCAGGGCCAGGGCCCTGGTCCCGCGGCTACGCGGTCCAGGCCACGGGCAGCCGCTTGACGCCACGCTGGAAATTCGACCGCAGGTAGGACGGCGGGCCGGCGTAGTTCAGGGCGGACGTGCGGGCCAGCACCTCGGCGAACAGCGCCCGCATCTGGACCCGCGCCAGGTGCGCGCCCAGGCAGAAGTGCGGACCATGGCCGAACACCAGGTGCGGGTTGGGCTGCCTATGGATATCGAACCCGTCCGGGCCAGCGAACACGGACTCATCGCGGTTGGCCGACGTGAAGGAGACCACGACTTTGTCTCCCGAACGGATGGGCTGGCCGCCCAGCTCGCAGTCGTTCGTCGCGGTCCGCCGGAACGTCATGACCGGCGTCCACCACCGGAGCATCTCGTCGGCTGCGGTCGCCAGCAGGGCCGGGTCGGCGCGCAGCTCACTAGCGCCTCCAGGATGTTCGAGCAGCGCGATGCAGGCGCCGGGCAGGCCGTTGCGCAGGGTCTCGTTCCCGGCCACAGCGAACAGCCAGAACATGTTCTCGAACTCGGCCACGGATACCTGGCCGCCGCCCTCGTCGGACTGGGCGAGCAGGATCGACATCACGTCGTCGCCCGGGTGCCGGCGCTTGTGCTCGGCCAGCAGGTGGGCGTAGGCGTACAGGTCGGGCATGCCTTCCCGGGTACGCGGGTCCGGCAACCGCCCGGCGGCGTCCGGCACCGGCCGCTCGGCGAGCGCCTCGGCGGCCATGGGCGTGCCGCGGGCCGGGTCGAACTCGGCTGAGGAGGCGTAGTCGGGATCCTGGTAGCCGATGACCCGGTTGGACCAGTCGAACAGCAGCCACCGGTCCTGCTCGGGCACGCCGAGCACGTCGGCCAGGGTGAGCAGCGGCAGGTCGGCGGCCACGTCCTTGGCGAAGTCGCACTCGCCGCCCGGGCCGGTAAAGACCCGGTCGCAGATGGCCCGGGCGTGCCCGGTGATCCGGTCCTCGAGCTGGGCCACCGCCCGCGGCGTGAACGACCGGCTCAGCAGCCGCCGCAGCCGCGAGTGCTCCGGCGGGTCCATGTTCAGCATCATCCGCCGGACGTAGCCAAGCGCCTGCGGCGTGGCCGGGTCCCTGATCTGGGTCGCCCCGAGCGCGGAGGAGAACAGCCCGGGGCGCCGGAGCACCGATTCCACCTCGGCGTGCCGGAGCACCAGCCAGAACCCGGGCCCCTCCGGCCAGCCCAGGACCGCGATCTCGGGCACCCACGCCACGGCGGCCTGGCGGCGCAGCCGGGCCAGCGCGGCGAAGGGCACGCCCTCGGTGTAGGTGGCGGGGTCGAAGACGACCTCGGTATCCGGGCGGGCCGGACTGGTCGTGTTCTGTGTCATTCCCGCCCCAGGAACTCCTCGATCGACGTGGCCAGGGCCACCGGGGTCTCGAACATCGGGTAATGCCCGGCGTTGGCCAGCACGGTCAGCTCGGCCTCGGGGAAGTAGGTCAGCCAGGTCTGCTGCATGACCTCGGCGGGCAGCGCCCGGTCGGTCTCGCCCACGATGACCTTGACCGGGGTGCGGGTGTCCGGCTTGACGCCGCTGGTGAAGTCCGACTTGGCCCAGGCCGGCAGGTAGGCGCCGAACGCCTTGACGTCAGAGTGATCCAGCGAGTGCTGCACCACGTGCTGGATGAAGGTGGCGGTCAGCTTGCTGCCGGTCGTGAAGTCGATGATGGCGGCGCGGTTGCCGGCGTCGGCGGCCGCTCCGGAGAACAGCTCCCAGGCCTGCGCGTCCATCGGCACCTCGGCGGCCGGGACCGGGTTGAGCCCGATCAGCTTGTGCACCCGGTCCGGCGCCTGCAGCAGCACCTGATGGGCGACCTTGGCGCCCATGGAGTGCCCGATCACCGAGAACCGGTCCCAGCCCAGGTCGTCGGCGACAGCGATGGCGTCCGCCGCGGCTTCCTCCATGGTGAACTGACCGCCGACGTCGCGGCGGTCGCCGTAGCCGCGCATGTCGGTGAACACGTAGGTGTAAGCCGATCCGTCCAGGAAATCGGTCAGCGGCCCCCAGCCGCGCGACGAGCCGAACCAGCCGTGCACGGCCAGGACGTGCCGCTCGCCCGATCCCGTGCGGACATATGAACCCGCCATGATGCCTCCCGCGGTCGCGCCCCGGTTACATGCAGCCGACTCTAGGTCGTCAGCCGGGTACTGCCAACACCAGCATCACGGGGCTCTCGGCAGCCTGGGGCGGTCTCGCTGAGGCTGGTCACATGAGCACTCTTACTGATGCCCCGGCCCGGGACCGGGCGGCCGCGGCCCGGCGCGGCTGACTGGTGGCTGGTGGTTGCTCTGGGCTGCTGGGCTGGGCGGCTGGGCTGGGCGGCTCACCGGGCTGCGGCTACCCTGAAGCCATGCCGTTCCCGCGGGCGCTGGCCCGGCTGAACAAGGTGGGACTGAACCGGCTCACCCGGCACACCGCACCGCTGACACCCGGTATGGGTGTCGTGGTGCACCGCGGGCGGCGGTCCGGCCGGCGCTACGAGACGCCGGTCAATGTGTTCCGGACGCCGGAGGGCTACGTATTCGCTCTGACCTACGGTCCGGACTGTGACTGGGTGCGCAACGTTCTCGCCGCGGGCGGCTGCGAGCTGAGGACGCGGCGGCGCACGGTCCGGCTCGTCGCACCGCGGGTATTCCGCGACGAGGCCAGGAGCGACATCCGGCCGCTGGAACGGCAGGTGCTCCGGCTCATGGGCGTGGCCGACTTCCTGTCGCTCCGGACCGGGTAGCCGCGCCGTTCTCTGGCCTGGGCCCGGAGGCGGGCCGGAGCCGTAGGATTGCGCGGTGAGCCAGATGGTCCGGACGTCGATCCGGGTGGAAGGCATCGTGCAGGGCGTCGGGTTCCGCCCGTTCGTCTACACGCTGGCCACCGGCCTGGGCCTGAGCGGGTTCGTGGGAAACGACGCGGACGGGGTGTTCGCCGAGGTCGAGGGGCCCGCGGCCGTCGTCACCGAGTTCGTGGGCGCGCTGCGGCGAGACGCGCCGCCGCTGGCGAGGATCGAGCGGGTGGCCACCGCGGCGGTGCCACCGCTCGGGTCGTCGTCTTTCGCCATCGTGGCCAGCGACCCGGCCGGGAAAGCCCGGACCCTGGTGTCGGCGGACACCGCCACCTGTGACGACTGCCTGGCCGAACTAGCCGATCCGGCCGACCGCCGCTACCGGTACCCGTTCATCAACTGCACCAACTGCGGCCCCCGGTTCACCATCGTGCACGGCATCCCGTATGACCGGGCACTGACCACGATGGCCGGCTTTGCGATGTGCGAGCAATGCCGCGCCGAGTATCACGACCCGGCCGATCGCCGGTTCCACGCCCAGCCGGTCTGCTGCCCGCGGTGCGGGCCGCGACTGCGGCTGCTCGGCCCATTGGGCCAGGTGCTGGACGGGCCCGAACTGAACGGTGGTACTGAGCTGGAGGGCACTGCGCTGGAGGGCACTGCGCTGGAGCGGGCCGGCCGGCTGCTCCGGCGCGGGCAGGTGCTGGCGGTGAAGGGGCTGGGCGGCTATCACCTGGCCGCCTTGGCCCGGGACGAGCAGGCGGTGGCGGCGCTGCGGGCCCGCAAGCACCGCGAGGACAAGCCGTTCGCGGTCATGGCCGCTGACC
>JBAPYC010000439.1:0-1868 GCA_049284535.1 Streptosporangiaceae bacterium | reverse complement strand
GGCGGGACCGGCGCCTGGCCCGCGGCCGCGTCGCCGTTCGGGGACGCGGCCTACCCCGGCGACCCCGCTTCCGGTCCCCGGCCGGCTTGGAGCGGCGACGGCGACCACCCCGAGGACCCGGATCAGTCAAGCACTGGAGTGCTGAACGCTGTGCCGTTCGGCACTGGTGAGGACGCCACTGGCTCGTTCAGCGCGGATCCGGCCGCCACCAGCTCCTTCAGCACCGGCGCGTTCGCGGCCAGCAGGTCACGCCAGGCGTCCCCGCTCGGCCGGCGGCGGGGCGGACGGGCCGGTATCCGCGGGCCGTTCCGTTCCCCGGTCGCGTGGATCGTGACCGCGGTCGTGGTGGCCCTGATCGCCGGGTTCGCGGCCTACCGCTTCCTGTACGAGCCGCGGGTGAACGCCCCGGTTTCGCCCACCCTGCGGCTGCCGACGAGCGCGGCCTCGTCGCCCGGCTTCGACAAGTCGCTGGGCAAGTGGCAGCACATCGGATCACGTGCCCAGGATTCGCAGGCGCTGACCATCGCCGCCCTGTTCCCCCCGCAGTTCGAGCTCAATGGCGTGTCTTACACCCGGACGGCCGCGGCCCTGACCAAGAACTGCCAGTCGGCCGTCTACGGCGGAGACCTGCAGGCCGCGCTGCAATCGGGCAAGTGCAACCAGGTCGTGCGGGCCAGCTACATCACCAACGACGGAACGATGATGGGTACCGTCGGCGTGGTCAACCTGACCGACTCCAACGCGGCCCAGAAGGCAGGCCAGGCCACCGGCCCGCAGGAGATCGTCGCGCCGCTGAGCGCGAAGAAGGGCGCCACCAGCAAGCTCGGCAAGGGCACCGGGGTGGTGCAGGCCGAGATCAAGGGCCACTACCTGATCCTGATGTGGGCCGAGTACGCCAACTTGAAGTCGCCGTCCAGCACGGCCCAGCGGCAGGCCCTCGAGCAGTTCGCGACCAACCTGGTCACCGGCACCGCCAACATCAACCTCAGCACCAGGATGCTGACCGGCAAGGCCTGACCCGGCGCTTGCTCACGCGTGTGTCGATTCCACCCCCGCACTCAGGGGTAAAGGGCGGATTCCATGATCGCGAAGGCTTTGCTACTCCACAGCGTAGTGAAGCCTTCGCGATCATGAAGAACCCGCTGTCACGCCACGGTCCAGGGCTTGAGAGCGGAGCTCAGGCTTCAGGAGGCGGAGCCAGGGCTTACGGGTGGAGCCAGGGGCTCGGGGGGCGTGTCAGGGGCGCTCAGGGTGCGCAGGTGGCGGGACTGGGCGGCGCGGGCGGCTAGGGCGCTGGGGGGCGGGTAGCCGACTTCCTCCAGGCACAGGGGATGCGGGGCGAGGACGCGGACGGCGGGGTCGCGGACGGCGGCGGCGAGGACCCCGGCGGGCCAGCTGGGAGGCTGGCGGCCCTCCCCCACGGCCACCAGTGCGCCGGTCAGGGCGCGCACCATGTTGTGGCAGAACGCGTCGGCCACCACGGTGGCCACGGCAATGCCATCGTCGTCGCGGCTCCAGGCCAGGGCACGCAGTGCGCGGATGGTGCTGGCGCCCTCCCGGCGGCGGCAGAAGGCGGCGAAGTCGTGCTCGCCCAGCAGCAGGGCGGCGGCCTCGTTCATGGCGGCCAGGTCCAGTGACCGGAAGGACGACAGCGTGTCGTGCCGGCGCAGCGGGTCGGCCCGGGCGGGATCGTCGCAGACCCGGTAGGAGTAGCGGCGCCACAGCGCCGAGAAGCGGGCGTCGAACCCGGGCGGGGCGGGGGCGGCCGCGCGGACCCGCACGTCGGCCGGGAGCACTCCGGCCAGCCGGGATATGACTGTGCCCGCCGCGGCCATCCAGGCTGCGGCGGGCACATCGGCATGTACGAC
>JBAPYC010000438.1:0-4208 GCA_049284535.1 Streptosporangiaceae bacterium | reverse complement strand
CGGTCCGGGTGTTCCCCGGCAACACCGGCGACCCGGCCGCGTTCACCGCCATCGTGGACGTGGTCCGGAAAAAATTCGGGCTGGCCCAGATGGTCATGGTCGGCGACCGCGGCATGATCACCTCGGCCCGGATCGCTGCCCTGAACCAGGCCGGAGACGGGACGGCGCAGCCGGACACCTACGGGTGGATCACCGCGCTGCGCGCCCCCGCCATCCGCAAGCTGATGGCCGACGACGGCCCCCTCCAGCTCAGCCTCTTCGACGAGCAGGACCTAGCCGAGATCACCTCCCCGGACTACCCCGGCGAGCGGCTGATCGCCTGCCGCAACCCGGTCCTGGCCGCCGACCGGGCCCGCACCCGCGAGGAACTCCTGGCCGCGACCGAGAAGCTGCTCGCCCCGATCCTCGCCCGGGTCCGGGCCGGCCGGCTGCACGGCGCCGGACCGATCGGGGTCGAGGTCGGCAAGGTGATCACCAGGTACAAGACCGGCAAGCACTTCGCCGTCACCATCACCGATACCAGCCTGACGGTCACCCGCAAGCAGGACCAGATCGACGCCGAAGCCATGCTCGACGGGTTCTACGTGCTGCGCACCCCCGTCCCCGCCGCCGAGCTCGACGCGGCCGCCGTGGTCACCGCCTACAAGAACCTCAAATACGTCGAGCGGGACTTCCGGCACATCAAATCCGACGACCTGGACCTGCGGCCGGTGTTCCACCGGCTCGAGGAACGCGTCAAGGCGCACGTGCTGATCTGCATGCTGGCCTGCTACCTGGTCTGGCACCTGCGCCGCGCGTGGGCGCCGCTGACCTTCACCGACCAGGACCCGCCCGCGCAGGACAACCCGGTCACCCCGGCCCGCCGCTCCGCGACGGCGCAGGCCAAGGCCTCCGGCCAGCACGACCCGGCCGGGCAGCCCTACCACAGCTTCCGCGGCCTGCTCGGGCACCTGGCCACCCTGACCCGCAACCAGGTCCGGTTCGCCGGCACCCGCGCCACCGTGCCGGTGCTGGCCGAGCCGACCAGCGCCCAGCGGGAAGCCTTCGAGCTCATCGGCATCCCGATCCCGGTCACCTTGCGGTAGCCAGAACACCCACCCCGCCAGAACCGTAAAACCCCAGGCCAGCAGCCCCAATTACCTACCCAACCAGCGGCAACTTCGGCCTAGACGAGATCCAGCTGGATAGGCATGGAGGGCTTGTCCAAGGCCTCCCGGGCGTGGGCGAGCGCTTCGGTTTCTATCCGGCGGTGCAGCAAGCGCAGGTCAGCCGAGGGGGTGGAGGTGACGGTGAGCACGATTTCCGGGTCGACCTCGTCGCCGATGACCCGGGCCCGGGCTGTCTCAACGCCGTGGTAGCCGCTTATTTCCCTGGTCAGGGCGCCAGTGAGCGCAGTGTGGTGCAGGACGGTGGTGCCCTCCTCGGTGCCGATGGGAATCGCTATGTCGCCCACCCGGTCGGTGGAGACGAGCAGGGCCAGGATCCAGCGCAGCGCGGCCAGGGCGAGGAGCAGGCAGGCGACCGCTACGGCGGCCCATAGCCAGTCTCCGTGGTGACCTATGTAGGTGCTGGCGCGGTTGTCGAACAGGGTCCGGCGGGAGAAGGCCGACCCGAATACGCCGGTCGACGCGGTTATGCCCGCCGCCCCCGCGACCAGGACGAGCAGGCCGAATAGGGTAAGCGCGACGCGGTTGGTGCGGTCGGCGTGCATCAGCGGCTCCGGGTAACGACGTGGACCTTCAGACGCGGGCGATGATGCAGGTTCAGGCTGTCCAGGCAGGCGTCGAGAGCCTGAGTGACGGGTTCGGTCAGCGCGGTCGCGGCGGGGCGGCCGCGGGCGGCCGATGCCGCGGTGATCTTGGCGCGGCGGCGGCGGACCTTGACGCTGGCGCTGGAGATGCCGTCGACTCCGGTAGCGGCAGCCCGCAGCATCCGGGCGAGGCCGCGCCGGCTGACGGCGGAGTCGGTGGCCTCGTGAGCAGACCGCAGCTTGAGCCGCTTAGCGCGGCGGGGCTTGAGTTGCAGCGCCAGGACGAGGATCCCGATCAGGATCAATATGCCCGACCAGACCCGGACCACGAAGTCGTCCCACCGGGTTTTGTGCCCCCAGTGATACCAGGTGGTCCAGTTCACCAGCAGCGGGCTGTGGTGCACGGCGAAGCCGATGACCTCGGCGATGACCACGACGCTGCCGGCGATCAGGGCCGCGGCGAGGATGAAGGCCAGCGGCCGGTTCAGCACGCGCATCTGCTCGTCCTCCCTTAATGGACCCGGGGCGGCGGGGTGATGTCGGTGGCCAGGTCGGCTACGACGATGTGGACCTCGTCGGCTTCCAGCCCGGCCAGTTCCCGGATCCGGTCCCGGACATGGCGGCGGACCTGCTCCGTGACAGCGGGGACGGACGCGGGCCAGCGGACGGCCAGCTCCAGGGTCACGAAGGCCTTGGACCCGTCTACCTCGACCCTGGTCTTGGGCAGCGCGGATAGGTCCGTGTCACGGACGCCGAGGTGCCCGGCGCCCGGCAGGGCCCGGCCCAGCACGCGGGCCATGGCGGCGCCGGCGTCGGGGTTCTCGGCGGCGGCCTGGGCGGCGATCTTGGTGACCACCCCGTCGGCGATGCTGATTCGGCCCAGCTCGGTGCGTCCGGCCAGATGTACTGTGGCGTCTTCGGTGCTGCCGTCTTCGGTGCTGGTGCTCATCGCCCGCGGCGGCTGCGCGACAGCCATGCCTGCGCGTCGATGTCGCCCTCGAGGACCTTGGCGATGCCGTAGCCGACCGCGCCGAACAGGGCCACGATCAGCATGTCGCCGAAGTTGCCGAACACCAGGACCAGTCCCAGGATCAGGCCGGTAATGGTAGCAAGCGCGATACGGTTCATCTCTCACATCCAGATTGCGGATAAACGGTGCTTCGGGTCTCAGGCCGGCAGACCGGGTTCTGGCCAGGTCGTTGCGGCCTGGACCCGCACGCGGGCGGACGAGGCACGCGGGGGATCGTCGATGTCGGCGATCAGGACGTCGACCGGACGGGATCCGGTCAGCGGCGCCAGGACCACGCTGATCAGGGCGGCCAGGTCGGTCACCGGGACTCCCCATTGGGACCGGATCTGCACCCGCACCCGGCCGCCGCTGACCTGCACGCCGGGGACCTTACGGCCGGGCAGGTAGGTGGCTATCTCGCCGTTCTGGCCGCCGTCGAGCGCGGATACGCCGGCACAGCCCTGCACGGCCGCGGCCACGGCGTCAACGTCGACACCATCGATCACCGCGGGACTGGGCATACTGTAGTCCGGCAGAAGGGTCATGACACCCGCGTGGGGGTGTCGTCGTCGTCGCCGTCGGTGGGCAGGAAGACGTCATCGACGGCAATGTTGACCTCGACCACACGCAGGCCGGTCATCCGCTCGACGCTCTGCTTGACGTTCCGCTGGATGCTGCGACCCAGCTCGGCGATGCTGACGCCGTACTCCACCACGATGTCCAGGTCGATGGCGGCTTCGGTCTCCCCGACCTCGACCCCCACACCCTGCGCCACGTTCGGGCCGGTGCTGCCGGGGATGCGCTCGCGGATCGAGCCGAAGGCACGGCTGCCGCTGGTGCCCATCTGGTGCACGCCGGCGATCTCACGGCAGGCCTTGCCCGCGATCTTCTGCACCACGCTCTCGGCCACGGTGATCTGCCCCTCATCGCTGGCCAGCCGGTCCTTGGTTGCCGGGCTGGCCGTCGTGGTCGCCGTGGTCGGAGTTTCGCTGACCTTGGATGTGACAGGCTGCGTCATCGGAAATGCTCCTCAGTGATCGTGAGACAGGCAGGGCCGGGTCTGGTTCCCGGGCCCGCACATAGTTAGACACCGCCCGCCGGAAATCCTCGCAACGTTTTTCCGGATTTGTCCGCCAGATGACCCTCGGCCGGCATGTCCGGGCCGCGTCGGGGTAAACGCAGACGGGCTTTGGGGTCGCGCGAGGGGTCGTTCAGGCGAGGGGGGCATTTGGTGGAGGCGGCGAGGGCGGTCGAGCCCGGTGTGGGCGACGCCTATCTTGTGGCCCGCGCCCAGGAAGGGTATATCGATGCCTACGAGCTCCTGATCCAGCGGCACTCGGCCATGGCGTACCGGGTCGCCCTGCGCCTGACCGGTGACCACCACGACGCCCAGGACGTCGCCCAGGAAGCACTCATCGCCGCCTGGGAGAACCTGGAGCGGTTCAGGGC